>NZ_MAGO01000002.1 GCF_001687335.1 Dissulfuribacter thermophilus
TGCTGAGTAAAAAACATTGCTTGGTAAGACTGATCTCTCGATTGTCCAGTTCAACCATGGCCTTTCTCTTCTTATGGCTCACAGAAGACCGAACTTTCTGGCTAAAAAATCCCGTTCCACCTTTAGTTGTCCTATCTTCTGATAGAGTTGGTCCAGAAGAACCTGCTGCTCTTTTTCTTTCCTCTGAGAGTGGTCAAATACCACAGAGGCATTTGCTAGCATCTGCCTTTTCCACTGCCTCACCTGCCCAGGATGAACCTCAAACCTAGAAGCTATCTGATTGGTGGTCTCCTTCTCGCTTAATGGCTGCCATAGTAACCTTGGCCTTGAACTCTGAGGTGTACTTCTTCCTTGCCATCTTTTGTCTCCTTTCACTGCTTTACTTGTTACTCCTTATAGTGAAAGCGAACAATACTACCTGTCAAAAAAGGGGGACCACCTCAATGATCATAGACCAGAGGCGGCATCACTGCTCAATTTGGCTGCACTATGTCAGAGATGCCATAACCGGCATGACGCAAAAATGAGGGCGGAACACAGGAGGAATGAATGAAGAAGTATCAAATGTCAGTAAGCTGCTCTACCTTCAACCCAAGCGTTTTGGCCAGCTTTTCAAGGGTCTCTGACCTCAGGTTGTCGCTGCGTTCCATCTGGGAAAGGGCAGCCTGGGATATACCAGCCCGCTTTGCCACTTCCGCTTGGGTAAGGCCAAGATATTTGCGCCATGCTCTCAAAAGATTCCAGCCATTCTTGATGACCAGGCCAACCACTTCATGGGGGATAGTAGGCTCATTATCCGTGTCGTCCTCGCCGAGAAGACGCAAATATTCATCGTATGGTAAAACAGCAAACAAAGGTACGCCATCTTTACGGATAATCTGGACATCAGGAATATGTGCGCTCATTTCTTTTTTTAACCTCCTTTATCAGGACAATTTTCAAAGAATCAGTAAAAAACACACGCCAATGGCCAACGCGCAACCTGAAAAGATTTGTGGCCTTCACCTTTTTCACATTGGAAACATTCGGAAAATTTTTGAGTTCAGTAACAGCATCATAAATTCGATTTCTGATGCCAATATCCTTGATTTTACGAAGCTACCTCAATGCCTTTGGCGTCCATTCAATCCTCTTCATATTTATATTTTAACTTATAATATAAGTTTTTCAATGTTTGAACATATCTTTGTTGTCAACAAATAGACTTGTCCGGTTTTATAGCAAATAAACTGTCCTCTTTTTCTTAGGGAACCGCCAAAACCAAACTTTTCTTCATCAGGCCTGAAACAGATTGTCAAGGTGCCACGCATTCCTTTTTCTCCTCTATAAGACTTCCATCTGGATTGTATGCGGCCGACTTGCGAGGCCCGTGGAATATAGCAAGACTGCCGTCTGGATAACTGTGTATCCATACCTTGGCCTTTACATAATGGCATCTGTAGGGTGTTTGAGGAATTTGGAGCGTTAGTCCTTTGAACTGCACACAGTTATCGTTGTTTACTGTTCTTTCATGCTGTTCACAGAGAATATCCTTTAAATTCTGAACTATCCAAGGCACAAATGCCGTCTCCTCAAGAGCAGGCTTTACAGAAAATTCTTCATTATAGTAAGGCCCTTTCTATTCAGCCTCTAGCCTCAGGAGAGTAGGAGGGGGTCATCTGAATGCCAAGCTGCCTCATGGCACGGCCAAACTGGGTAAGATGGTTCTTGTCTAGTTTTCCTCCTGCCTCTGGAGTGTACCAGTAATGACTGCCTCTATCGGTATATAGAGATGAAAAAAGCCCTTTCTTCTCTAGAACCTCACTTACTCCAAAAAAACTGCCCCTCCAAACCCATCTCCTCATAGCGACTTATGTACCTCCGAAACGTCCTGACACTGACTCCTAAAATCCGTGCCGCCTCCTCCTGGATAAGCTCTCTCCTCTTCCATAAACAATAACTCTCTTCAAATCTCATCAACCTGACCTCCTGTAATATTTCTGTCCGTCTCATATGTGTCCCTCCTAAAAGCACATATGAAACCGGACAATTTATTTGCTATAAAGGAGGACAGTTTATTTGTCCGTAACAGCCAAGAGCACCCTTGACAATCCGTATATAAATTTGCTATGAGGAGAATAGGAGGTTTTTAAAAAGGGTTTTCTCATGGCAACCGTCCACGATGTAGCAGCCTATATTCTTCAAAAGCATGGCAAGATGACCACGATGAAGCTTCAAAAATTGGTCTATTATTGCCAAGCCTGGTCACTGGTATGGGATGATAAGCCCTTATATTCTGCTCAGATTCAGGCATGGGCAAATGGCCCCGTTGTTCCGGCACTATATAAATTGCATCGTGGGAAATATACTATATCGGAATGGCCAGAAGGCGATCCAAATAATCTGACCCCTCAAGAGAAAGAAACCATTGATGCTGTCCTTGATTTTTATGGCGACAAATCATCACAATGGTTGATTGATTTGACCCATATGGAGGACCCATGGCGTAATGCCCGGAAAGGGCTTGGCCCTGGGGAACGGGGAAACCGGCCAATTAGATTGGCTGATATGGCAGAATACTATAGTAGCTTGAATAATTAATGGCAAAAAGGCCTAAAACAAAAAGCATACCATATCCTAAAAAGCAAGCCCATAAAATACACTCACCCTCCAAGAAAAAGAAACCAAAAACTTCCTATTCCCCTAGCTTCAATCAATATTACCCTTCATGGCGATTGCAAAAACTGGATTGCAAGTCATGTTATGGATGGCATGATATTGACCGAAAGTCATTAAAAGATATTCGGGAAAAGCTCAAAGCTTATGAAAGCATGACCTGGGATGAGATATTAATCAAATCAAAAAAATAAAATCATACTGTTCCTTGTAAAAAATTATCCAAAACTGCTAGAGACCGTTTACAGGCATTACAGCTAGATGATATTGACGAGCTTGTGTCGTTAAGAGTGGGCTCGACGGGTAGGATTTGGGGGATACGCCACCAGAGCGTCTTGTTGCTTTTATGGTGGGACCCAGAACATAATATCTACTCTTCACCCCAAAAACATACTTAATATTTAGGAGGTGGCGTATGAAATGTATCTCAAATTTGGCAAATTTCTTTGTGTTTTGACTCTAATCTTAATGGCCTCAAATGCTCTGGCAGAAAAGTGTAATCCAACCTATTCCCCCTATGGGGGATATTATGAAATCTGTTAATTGATATCACCAATAATCCCGGATTATGCAGCTCGCAAGTTTGCCGAAGATGCGAGGCGGAGGGCACGCAGACGTACTTTGGTACTTCAACTGCCCGACAACAAAGCAGATTCGGTAAAATTGCGAGCCCCTTGCGGCTTCAAATGCCTGAGGATTTATCATGGATTGAACTTCACCTTTTGGGTGAAGGCACAACGGGAACAGATGGATGCTAACTATGTAATAATTTGAAGAAATTACTTTCTTCAGGCATTTGAAGTGCATAATCCGGGATAATAGCTATTAATAAGAGACACTCACTTTTTACATACCATGCTTCACGCCTTCATCCATTTTTCACTAAATCCAGATTGACGTAGTTGAGATCCGGGTATTTCAGCCCTTCGCCCCTCTGCTGAGACCTCCTCCTGATGGACCATCTTCCGATGATGCATCCCCCTTAAATGGCATGAGCCTTTCGTCATGGCCCTTCTTCCCCTTCATGGCCTCTATGCGCTCATATACGGATGTAAACTCGGATTCTTCGGGAAATCTCGCCATGCCTGCCCTCACAGGATTCAAGTCCACATAGGCAAGGGCTACCAAAAGGGCCTGGCTCTTGTAACGACCCTCCCAGAACCGACCCCTTGCACCCTCCTCCTTGTTGGCAAGCCTCGCCACATATTCATTCAGACTCCTCATGTACCATGAAAGACTGTAAAGACGCCCCCTTATCTCCTCCACTGACCTCAAAAGCACATCCCTCTCACCAACGGCGTCTCATCTAGGGACACTATACTGGACCTAGGCATGGTCATTTTTCTAAATCCCTCCATGTTTTATTTGTTTATAAACGTTCTCTGACTTACCAATCTGTTCATCTCTCTCGTAACAAACCTACCTCCTCAAAATTATGATGTTAATAAAAATGGGTGTCCTTTCTTAAATCTCGCGCCTCATGGCCCTTGCAATCAAATTCGACGGCTTCGTCCGCCGTGGCGAGGTGCGGGACTACGCCACCTCGCCCGGCTGGGTTACGTGACCCGAGCCCCCATCACGCAGATCATGAACCTCCTCAACCAGGCCCCCGACATCCAGGAGGAGATCCTGTTCCTGCCCAGGACCGTGAAGGGCCGCGCCCCGATCCGCGAGCGGGACGTCCGCCCCACGGGCAGACTCCCCTTGTGGCATTGCCTGCCAGACGTTCCAGATGACAGCACAGTTTTTTTCAGATCACTCTTGACAATGTGACGCGGACTTCTAAAATGTGACGTCACGTTCACTACTATTTAACGTGACCCTGTTCAGGCTACATATCGGGAGGCCAGATGAAAGACAAAAAATTATCAAGGCGCGAAAGAGAGAAACTCAGGCAACGTCAAGAGATGCTCGCCGCCGCTCTAGAACTTTTCTCAGAGAAGGGATACCACAATGTATCTATGCACGAGATTGCCGAGAGAGCTGAGTTTGCCATCGGAACGCTCTACAAGTTCTTTAAAAACAAGGAGGACCTCTATAAGTCCCTTATAAAGGAGCAGGCCGACAGGTTCCATGAGGCCCTGACCAAGGCCTTGGAAGAGGCAGATGACGAGCGTGAAAAGTTGAGGAATTACGTGAAGGCCAAGGGCTCGGTCTTTATAGAAAACGCTCCAGTCATTCGCCTCTACTTTGCTGAAACCCGGGGAGCGAGCTTCAACATAAAGGCAGGTCTTGATAGCGAGATCCGTGAACGATACGAGCGGTTTCTTCATACCCTGGCTTTGGTCTTCGAAAGCGGGATAAAAAGAAAACGATTTCAGAAGATCGCCGAGCCGTACCAACTGGCCGTTGCCCTTGACAGCATTT
Organism: Dissulfuribacter thermophilus; assembly: GCF_001687335.1. Classification (NCBI taxonomy): domain Bacteria; kingdom Pseudomonadati; phylum Thermodesulfobacteriota; class Dissulfuribacteria; order Dissulfuribacterales; family Dissulfuribacteraceae; genus Dissulfuribacter; species Dissulfuribacter thermophilus. Next base: position 5,023 of record NZ_MAGO01000002.1, read on the forward strand.
GCAACGCCTTTCTTTTCCTCTGGCTCGAAGATCCCAAGAGCCATCCGTATCCAGAGGATCCAGACATCATTTTGAATATTCTTTTCAAGGGACTGCTTAACGATTAGGGCTCGGGTTATTGCACTTCCTCGGGCCGATTTCCTTTTCTGGAGGATGTTTAATGGCTAATACCAGATTTATATTGTTAAGAATTTTGACTCTGCTTGTTTTTTTTGTATTCCTTGGGCTTGGAGGCTGTGACAGGGGGCCTTCAAGACATGGCGGCCCCCCTCCTAGCCCCCGGGCGGTATCGGTGGTGACTGTCAAGCCACAGAAGATAGAACTTTCAACCGAACTGCCCGGCAGGACCGCGGCATTTCGTATTGCAGAGATAAGGCCACAGGTAAGTGGCCTTATAAAAAGGCGGCTCTTCACAGAAGGTACGGATGTAAAGGCTGGTCAGCTGCTCTATGAGATCGACCCTGCGGAATTTGAGGCGGCCCTTGAAAACGCCAGAGCAGCCCTTTTGAAGGCAGAGGCAAATCTCCCTGCCATCCAACTAAGGGCCAAACGTCTCAAAGAACTTCTTGCCGTCAAGGCTGCGAGCAAGCAGGACTACGACGACGCCGTTTCCGCCCTCAAGCAGGCCAAGGCAGAGATCGAGTATTGGAAGGCTCAGGTGAAAACTGCCAAGATCAACCTGGGCTACACAAGGATTACAGCCCCGATTTCCGGCCATATCGGCCCGTCCAATGTCACCGAGGGCGCAATAGTTACGGCCTATCAACCCACTCCACTTGCCACCATCCAACAGCTCGACCCAATCTATGTTGACGTGCCTCGCTCCACAACGGAACTACTGCGTCTAAGGCGCCGCCTTGAAAACCGTAACCTCAGTCACAGTGTAACCAGCCAGGCCAAAGTAAAGCTCATTCTGGAAGACGGGACCATTTACCCGCATGAGGGCACACTCCAATTTAGTGATGTCTCAGTTGACCCCACCACTGGGTCCGTAATCCTTCGCATGATCTTTCCCAACCCCGAGAAGGTCCTTCTGCCAAAAATGTTCGTCCGTGCTGTCATAAAGGAAGGGGTCAGGGAGGCAGCCATCTTTGTGCCCCAACAGGCTGTTGCCAGGACTCCAAAGGGTGAGCCTTACGTTTTAGTTGTGGGCGCAGGCGAGAGGGTGGAGATGAGGATGCTTAAACTCGACCGGGCCATGGGTGACAAGTGGCTGGTGGATTCAGGACTTTCTCCTGGCGACAGGGTTATTGTAGAAGGCCTTCAATTCGTGCGTCCAGGGATGCCGGTAAAGGCCACGCCTTTCCATGAGAACAAGGAAGCCATGGGAGCCCGAGGCGGTCATGGAGCTGGGCAAAATACCCGTCCTGGTGGAGGTGCGTAATGCTGTCGAGATTCTTCCTAGACCGTCCGGTCTTTGCCTGGGTCATTGCCATCGCCATCATGAGTGCAGGGGCGCTGGCCATCCACTTTCTACCCATCTCCCAGTACCCGAACATCGCCCCTCCTGTCATAGCAGTTGACGCCTTCTATCCAGGCGCATCGGCCGAAACCGTGGAGAGTACCGTCACCCAGATCATCGAGCAAAAGATGACGGGGCTGGACAAGATGCTTTATCTGTCTGCCACCAGCAGTTCCTCGGGAGCAAGCCGTATCGAGCTCACCTTTGCCCCTGGGACAGACCCGGATCTTGCGTGGTCCAAGGTGCAGAACAAGCTCCAGCTTGCCATGGCAAGCCTGCCCGATGTGGTGCAGCGCCAGGGAGTCACAGTGAGCAAATCCACCCGCAACTATCTTCTGATCCTGGGAATAGTGTCTGAAGACGGCAGCATGGACGTAAGTGACCTAAAAGATTACCTCAAGAGCAAACTGGAAAAGGTCGTGGCGAGGATTCCCGGTGTGGGCGAGGTAGTTGTATTTGGGACTGAGTACGCCATGAGGGTCTGGGTGAATCCGGACAAACTCACCAAATATCAACTTACTATTGAGGACATCATCAGTGCGCTCAGGGCCTACAACGTGGAGGTGTCCGCCGGACAATTCGGAGGTGTGCCTGCGGTCAAGGGGCAACGCCTGAACGCCTCGATCATTGTACAGCATTATCTCAAGACTCCTGAGGAATTCGCTGCCATTCCCATCCGCACCAATCCCGACGGCTCCATAATCAGGATCAGGGACATCGGCAGGACCGAGCTTGGATCCGAGCGGTACGACATGGTCTCGTACTACAACAAAAAGCCTGCCGCCTTCATGGCCATCCGTAAAGAATCGGGAGCCAATTCCCTTGATACAGCCCATCGCATAAAGAAAAAGATGGAGGAAATGAGCCGCTATTTTCCTCCCGGCATAAAGGTGGTCTATCCCTTTGATACCACCCCCTTTACCAAAGTTGCAATCCATGAGGTGGTAAAGGCCCTTTTTGAGGCGATATTCCTGGTCTTCCTGGTAATGTGGCTGTTCCTGGGAAGCTTTCGCGCCACCCTGATTCCAACCATTGCTGTACCGGTGGTCATACTCGGGACATTTGCAGTAATCGGGGTCCTGGGATTTTCTATCAACATGCTCACCATGTTTGCCATGGTGCTTGCCATCGGCCTCCTTGTGGATGATGCCATTGTAGTGGTTGAAAACGTGGACCGCATCATGACAGAAGAAGGGCTTCCGCCAAAAGAGGCCACGGCGAAATCCATGGACCAGATCACGAGTGCCCTCATAGGCATCGGAGTGGTTCTTGCTGCTGTATTTGGTCCAATGGCCTTTTTCCCGGGTTCAACCGGCATCATCTACCGCCAGTTTTCCGTGACCATCGCCTCAAGCATGCTCCTTTCGGTGCTGGTGGCCCTGATCCTCACGCCCGTACTCTGCGCGTCCCTGCTAAAACCACGACCACCAGGCCATGAACCAGCAGACAGCGCGGTCTTTTTCCTTCGTCCCTTCCTCCGGTGGTTCGATCGAGTCTTCTATGGCGCGAGAGATCGCTATGTCCGGCTGGTGGGGCACATATTGGGCAGAAAGGCTCGTTTCGTGGTCATTTACCTTGTCCTGACAGGAATAACCGGTTTTTTGTTCATGCGCATGCCAACTGCCTATCTTCCAGACGAAGACCAGGGCGTGCTCTTTGTCCAGGTCATGCTCCCCTCCGGCTCAACCCTGGAGCAGACCCAGGCTATCCTTGAGCAGGTAGGAGACTACTTCCTCAACAACGAAAAGGAGGCGGTCAAATCCTTTGCACATGTGGCCGGTTTTTCCTTCAGCGGCGAGGGGCAGAACATGGGCATAGGTTTTGTCCATTTGAAAGACTGGGAACTTCGCAGGCGGCCAGACCTCAAGGTCCAGGCCGTGGTGGGAAGGGCCATGCGCGTCTTTTCCCAGATAAAAGGGGCGATGGTCTTTGTGTTTCCGCCGCCCGCAATAATCGAGCTAGGCAATGCCAAGGGGTTTGATTTCGAACTCCTGGACTTCGGCGGACTCGGCCATGAAAAGCTCATGGAGGCCCGAAACCAGCTCCTTGGCATGGCTGCCCAGGATCCCAGGCTCATCAGGGTACGGCCAAACGGCATGGAGGACGTGGCCCAGTACTACATAGATATCGATTGGGAAAAGGCAGGCGCCATGGGAGTGCCCATCTCTTCCATCCACAATGCCATTGCCGCATCCTTTGGCGGCGCCTATGTCAACGACTTTATCAGAGCCGGGCGGGTCAAGAAGGTCTATGTTCAGGCAGACGCCCCTTACAGGATGCTCCCTGGCGATCTCGAAAAGATCTATGTGCGCAATAACCAGGGCAAGATGGTCCCGTTTTCTGCCTTCGCCACCGGACACTGGAGTACCGGTTCTTCCAAGCTCGAAAGGTATAACGGCTTTCCAAGCATCAATATCTGGGGAGAGGCGGCGCCAGGCAGGAGCTCGGGCGAGGCCATGGCCGCCATGGAAGAACTCGCTTCCCGCCTCCCAAAGGGTATAGCCTTTGACTGGACGGGCCTTTCCTACCAGGAAAGACAGGCCACCAGCCAGGCCCCCCTGGTCTATGCCTTTTCGGTATTCGTGATATTTCTCTGCCTTGCCGCCCTGTACGAAAGCTGGCCTATCCCCATCGCCATAATGCTTACATTCCCCCTGGGGGTGGTTGGCGGCATCATCGCTTCATCAATAAGGGGGCTTCCCAATGACGTCTATTTCCAGATAGGCCTACTGACAACGCTGGGGCTTACCACCAAGAACGCCATCCTCATCGTGCAATTCGCAAGGGCCCGGGTGGACGAAGGTATGGGGCTCATAAAAGCCACCCTAGAGGGCGCAAGGCTCAGGTTCCGTCCCATTGTCATGACCTCCCTTGCCTTCGGCTTCGGGGTGCTTCCCCTGGTCCTGGCGCAAGGCGCGGGAGGCGGCTCCATGAGGGCCATCGGAACATGCGTGTTTGGCGGGATGGTGACAGCAACCGTGCTGATCGTATTTTTTGCCCCTCTTTTCTATGTATTGATCAGAAAGGCCCTGGTGCAAAGAAAGGCCGCTTTGAGCCCAGATTCCAGGAAAGAGGAGGCCTTGAAATGATGTATGAAAACAAAAAGGCATGGCTTGTTATTGTGATGATTGCACTCGTTACGGCAGGATGTTCCCTTGCCCCCAAATACACGAGGCCCAAGGCCCCGATTCCTTCAAGCTGGGCAAGTGGTCCGGCATGTCAGGAAGAAGGGGCCGAACGCCAGTGTCTTGCACCCCAGAGGCTTGAATGGCGAGAGTTTTATAAGGATCCAATGCTGAAGCAGGTCATAGAGATGGCCCTGGCCAACAATCGTGATCTCAGGATTTCCGCCTTGAACGTTGAAAGGGCCAGGGCCCTGTATGGAGTCCAACGGGCCGAACTCCTACCGTCCGTGACCGGCTCAGGCAGCGCAAGCAAGCAGCGGATCCCCGCGGATGTCATGGGTTTTCCGCAAGCCCTGACCATTGAGCGATATGACGTCAACCTCGGTATCAGCGCATGGGAGATCGACTTTTTTGGCCGAATTCGGAGCCTCAAAGACAAGGCCCTTGAGGAGTTTCTGGCTTCAGAAGAGGCCAGGAAAAGTGCGCAAATAGTGCTCGTATCAGAAGTGGCCAGGGCATATCTCACCCTGGCGGCCGATCGAGAGATGTTGAGCATTGCAAAAGCGACCTTAAAAAACCAGGAAAAGACCTACGAGCTGATACTCAGGCAGTATGAAGTGGGCATGGCCTCAAAACTCGACATGTGCCAGGCCAAGACCCAGGTGGATGCCGCCAGGAAAGATGTAGCCCGCTACACCCAGGTTGTGGCTCTTGATAAAAATGCCCTCGATCTTCTTGCAGGAAGAACCGTACCTGAACCCCTCCTGCCAAAGGGGCTGTCAAATGTACGATCTCCTGAAAAGATCTTTGCGGATCTTTCGTCGGAAGTGCTCTTGAACCGTCCGGACATCGTGGCAGCAGAACACCGCCTGAAAGCCGCTTATGCCTACATCGGCGCAGCTCGTGCTGCATTCTTCCCCCGGATCTCCTTGACCACTTCCCTTGGCACTGCCACGGATGAACTTTCCAACCTTTTCGGCTCAGGCACAGAGGCCTGGAACTTCGCCCCTCAAATCTCCATACCCATCTTTGATGCCAGAACCTGGGCGGCGTATAGGGTCAGCAAGACCGAGCGCGATATAGCCCTGGCCCAGTACGAGAAGGCGATACAGACGGCCTTCAAGGAAGTGGCCGATGCGCTTGCCGTGCAAACGGCCATAAAGCATCAGATTGAGGCCCAGGAATCCCTGGTAAAGGCGGTCTCAGAAACCTTCACGCTTGCCAGTAAACGATATCTGAAAGGAATCGATAGTTACTTGAACGTCCTTGATGCGCAGCGTTCCCTCTTTGCGGCACAACAGGAGCTCATCATGCTCCGCCTGGCCAAACTCGCCAACCGGGTGAAGCTTTATGCAGTATTGGGGGGAGGCGGTGAGTAAGGAAAGAGGGAGGCAAAACATGCTCATTTCCACATCAATTATGGGATTGCTTGCAGTGGCACTCATACTGATTGGCTACTTCAGGGGAGCCGGATAGTCTCTGTTGGCTGTTACCAGACTGCCTATGGAAATAGTAATATTAATAAAGGGACACTCACTTTTTACATACCATGCTTCACGCCTTCGTCCATTTTTCACTAAATCCAGATTGACGTAGTTGAGATCCGGGTATTTCAGCCTTGCCAGGGTGTTTTTGCCAGTTTGCCTGGCACTGTTATGACGACTATCCTGCGAGTCTTAGAAAAAGGCAAGCGATTAAGGAGCGAGCGCTATCTAAGGGATATCTACATTCACAAAAATGTTTTCAAAACCAGTTCTCATCCCAATGCCCGGCGTGCAGCACCCCCACAAATGCGCTCCTTTTGCCCAATCTCATGCTGTCACCCACTGCATGGCCAAACTCCTTCAAAAAACTCCTGGAAAGTTCAAGAGATCCCGTGGGCTCTATCCCAAGCCTCGCCCTTCGCCCCTCTGCTGAGACCTCCTCCTGATGGACCATCTTCCGATGATGCATCTCCCTTAAATGGCATGAGCCTTTCGTCATGGCCCTTCTTCCCCTTCATGGCCTCTATGCGCTCATATACGGATGTAAACTCGGATTCTTCGGGAAATCTCGCCATGCCTGCCCTCACAGGATTCAAGTCCACATAGGCAAGGGCTACCAAAAGGGCCTGGCTCTTGTAACGACCCTCCCAGAACCGACCCCTTGCACCCTCCTCCTTGTTGGCAAGCCTCGCCACATATTCATTCAGACTCCTCATGTACCATGAAAGACTGTAAAGACGCCCACTTATCTCCTCCAGTGACCTCAAAAACACATCCCTCTCACCAACGGCGTCTCATCTAGGGACACTATACTGGACCTAGGAATGGTCATTTTTCTAAATCCCTCCATGTATTACTTGTTTATGAACATTCCCTGACTACCAATTTGTTTATGTCTCTCGCAATAAACCTACCTACTCAAAATTATGATGTTAATAAAAATGGGTATCCTTTACACTTGACAATTACGGGCTGTTCCATATATCTAAACCAGTTTAACCGGATTTAGCCGATTCAAATTTACTGAAACAGAGGCAGAACAAACTGCCACGGTGGGTAAAAAACTGATTTCCCAGGCGCAGTTAAGGGCCGAGGTAAATGGAGCTTAAGATGAAAGACCGATGGCTGTCCGTAGACGAGATCGCGGCCTACCTCAGGATCAAGCGGGACACGATCTATAAGTGGATCGCCGAAACAGAAGTTCCGAAAGGAAGAGAGCTATGAATGGGTTCGCGGTGGAGGTGCGGGTGACAACGAACAGCCCGCTCAAACTGACAACAAAGAACGCTGAGCAATAGTCCGGAGGCGACAGATGTTGAACCTAAAACTTAGAGATGAATTCCTGGGCTCGCAGATGCCGGGGACGGCTATCACGCTGCGCCGGCCGGACAACACTGGTGCCGCTCAGCGAGACGCTGACTACATCCTCTCTATCACCTATCCGACGGCAGACGTCCAAACAGCCTTGCGAGCGGTAAGTAGCGCTCGCGCTCGTCGCCCGGTTGTATTGATGGGGGATCGGGGACGCGGTAAGTCGCACATCATGGCAGTGATGCACCACGCTATCCAGTCGCCGGAACGCGTGGAGGCATGGGCCAAGGAATGGGGAAGCAGGCTTGGTTCGGATGTCCTCAGCGGCCTCACCCTTGAACGAGGGTTCGTTGCGATCTCGGAACCCGTCCACAACCATGAGTACCCCTTGCTTTGGGAGCTCCTGTTCGACAGGCACCCCAAAGGCGAGTTCTACCGCGGCAAGTTCCAGCAGATGGGGCAACCCTATCCACCTCGCTCTCTCCTCGAGGAGATGTTCGAGGACCAGCCTGTTGCCCTGATCTTGGACGAATTTCAGAAGTGGTTCGATGGACTCAGTGACCAGCCGGGGGCGGAAGGGATTAAGTACAGGACGTGGGCGGAGAACTTTATCCAGAACCTCTCTGAGCTCTCGAAGGATCGTTCCGACATATTGATCCTCGTGATCTCCGTCTTGAACAACAACACGGAAGCGTTTCGCCAAGTCCATCGGGACGGTCCCGTCCTCATCGACTTCCGTGGCCCGACCGCCAAGCAGGACCGTCAGAAGCTATTGCTCTACCGCCTGTTTGAAAACCGGGAGTACATCCCGAGCACTGATATCCAGGCCCTTTCAGCCGCTTACGCTGGGGAACGTTTCCGTCTGCGCTTTTCTCACCTCTCAGATGCTGAGCGCAACCGGATCGTCTCTGAGGTGGAAAGCTCGTGGCCCTTCTCGCCGGAACTCCTGGAGCTTCTCGAAGACCAGATCCTGATGGCGGAAGCCGCTCAGGAGACCCGAGACCTCATTCGCATCCTGGCTTCTGTGTTCCGTGCCAGGGGAGATGACGTGCCGGTCATCACACCCGCGGACTTCTTCGTGGATGACGATGCCTGCGGTGTGCAGTCTCTCCTTGATTCCATCGCCACCGTAGGGGAGCAAGAGAAGCTCCGAGAGGTCGCTCAGCGGAACCTGGAGACGATTAAAACGGTTGGCGCTCCCATTCCTCATGCGCGGGAACTGGTAAGCGCATTGTGGATACGTTCCATGTCTCCAGGACGGAGCGCCGGGGGCACGCGCCAGGAGCTCCAACTGGACATCACACGAGAGCAACCCGTAGACGATAACTCCTTCCACGGTGAACTGGTCCAGTTGATAGAGAACAGCATCAATATCCATGGAGAAGAGAGCCCAGATGGCCGTCTGCGTTTCGGCTTGGAAGAGAACCCCAGGTCCAAGGTGCGGACATGCGCCAAGAATGACAAGCTCTGGCAACCCGGCGCCACGTCCGCCACGGTGGGTCAGACGGTTTACCCAGGTAAAGACATAGAACACATCCGGAACACGCTCCGACACATCCTCGTCCCGGAGACCAGGCAGCCTGCATCTCGGGTAATCGTGTTGGGGCCGAACTGGAGGGACGATCCCTGGTCGGACGTCGATGATGTGGACAAGCCCTCTCAATGGGACCGCCCCGTACTCATCGTTGTCCCTGACCCTTTGGAGATGAACGGTGGGAACCGGGTCGCGGGCTTGGGAGAGTGGCTGGCCAAGCACGTGCCCGCAAAGCGCAACACGGTCCGGTTCCTCTTACCAGCCGAAGGTGCCAAGGGCATCTATGTCGACGAGGAACTCATCTTCTGTGCCAGGTGTTCTTACCTCACCTCCATCGCTTGGAGAGATGACCTGAAGTACCGGGCACTGAAGGAGGATTTCGACAAGCCGCTCCGGGACTCCCTGAAGAAGAGATATGATCGGTTTGCCGTGCTGCGGCGGTGGGACTACCGCAATCCGGAATCGTGTACCTTCGATGTGGAACGGATTGGGGCACAGGGTGGCGAGATCCCTTCCGCCGTCGAAGAGAAGTTGCTCGCTGACCTCTTCGACCCTGCGGATTTCCAGAACCTCGTGCTAGAGCGGGCCAAGGAGTCTTGTTTCGTAGGAGATCTCCTTGACGAACTAACCGAACCTCCTCCGCCGAATACGCGGGACGCCATACCTTTCCTCGGTGAGACCGCAATCTACGAAGAGATCCTCAAGGTCGTTGCCAGAGGGAACGTGGTGGTCAACGTCGGTGGGACCTGGGTAGGACGGCTGCCGGACCACACGAATGACGAGGAGGCCCTCCGTTACGTCCGGTCCATGGCGTTCCGCTCCGGGCAAGAGATGCGTCAGGTCCAACTCGGACTACCCGCGGCAGTGGGCGGGACGACGGTCACCGGTCCCGGTCCCCAGCTCCCGGTGTCGCCTCCGCCTGGGGTGACGCCGGTAGGACCCACTCCACCGCCAGGGACCGGAGGGTTCGGTGGCCAAGGTAGTGGACCTGTGCAGCCACCTACGGGAGGTGACGTTGTTACACCCCCAGCCGCAGGCCCCGTGCAGGTTCGGCGAACGGATGCACCAAATACAGGCATTAACCTCTCCGGGTACTTTGAGAAATGGGGGATCCCCGCTGGCAAGACCCTGAGCGCCGCAAAGATCGAATTCAATAATCTGACCGTCCAGCAGCTCAAACAGGTCCTGCAACGCCTGCCCTCGAGCATGCGGGCCTCCCTGGAGATCACATTCACAGAGGAGGAGGGTGACGCGTGATGGACTCTAATCCCTGGGTACAGCTCATCCTTGACGCCCCTTCGGTCTCCGAGGGATGGAAGGCCATCTTCGGGAGGCTCGCCGAGCTTGCGTTGTCGTCCTCATCCCCGGTAGAGCTCCACAACCACACCGTCGCTCCGGACCGCTTGCTGGCCGAAAGCGCTTGGGAGCTGTGGACCGCATATCAAAGCGAAGCGCCAAAGACAGCGGACGCGCTTAAGAAGTGGTGCTCGGAACCATCCCCAAGCGGTAGGGCCATCCTTGTACTGGATGCCCTCTCCTTGCGGGAACTGCCCCTTCTGCTGGGTGGGGCCGAGAACCGTGGCATCAAACCGGTAGATGTCCGGGTGACGGGCTCCGAGGTGCCGTCGGACACTGACCAGTTCGCACGTGCCCTGGGAGCCTCTTCGCGCAGTAGTCTCTCGAACAACGGGGCCCCCTCTGGCTTTGTGCCGTTCGACGGTTCGGTCTATACAGACGTGATCAGTCTGCCCTTTGAGGACAGCGCAGGGGGGATCCCCGCTGCGAGCAACCTCTTCATCTGGCACACGTGGTTGGACGACCTCATCCACGTCCACAAGAAGCTGCCGGACCAGATCTACAAAGCCGCTTCAGCGACCCTTCAAGGCGATGGCTTCTGGAAGTTCGTGGATCGCCTGCGCCAGGGGCGCAAGCTGGTGATAACGGCTGACCACGGGTATGCGGTCAGCCGTCTCTTCTCTAGCGAAGAGATGGACCCCGATGTGATCGAGACGCTGCGGTCGACCTTCGGAGCTGCGCGTTACAAGAAGGCCAACGAGCCGTGGCAAGACCGCTTCATGCCCCCTCTGGTCACGACCGAGAACGGCTGCCACGTCGTGATGGGGCAAAGGAAATGGAAAGTGCAGGGAGGCTTCCCGCATCTCTGTCACGGAGGCCTGAGCTTATTGGAGGTGACCGTGCCGTTCGTGGAGTTGCCACCGCTGTGACGGATGAAAGAGATGAGCATGAAGGATAGCAACAACATGTTGCCTGGTATGGAATCCCTGGTTGCCCGGGAACCTGTGAAGAAGGGGCGCCGGAAAAAGAAGGCCAACACCTTTGAGCCCCCGAACCTCGGTAAGGCTACCCGTTTGCCGGTGCCTGACTTCGGCAACCCGGACCGGCGTCCCGTGTGTCTCGAAGTGGACTTCCCTATTGCGCCAATCAATGCATTAGCAAGGCTTGAAGCAACTTCAGGTGCTGCTAAGAAACCTATATATCAAATGTCAAAATGGTGGGCTCGGCGCCAATCCAGCGTCTTCCGCAGCATGTTGATTGCCGCTGCGGTGGAGGCGCCAGATGATCCCACGAAGGCGGCGAAGTTCGTTTGGGATCACTACTACAGCAACCACCAGAAGGCCGGACACTTCAAGCGACTGCGGGTGCTCGACCCCTTCATGGGCGGCGGGACTACGCTCGTGGAAGGAGCGCGGCTCGGCTTCCAGATGGTCGGTGTTGACCTCAACCCTGTCGCCTGGTTCGTCACCAGGAACGAACTGGCGGCCAGCGACCCGGAACAGGTCAGGGCCCTCTTCGAACACATCGAGGCCGAGGTCAAACCCCTCGTCCAACCCTTCTACACCACGACCTGTCCTCGTGGTCATAAGGGCAGGTGGGTCGACATAGAGACCGGACAGATCGTCGATATCGACCCTATCGACCTCCCGGCGGAAGAACGCAAGCGCTACCGCTGGGAAGGTCCGGAGGTCATCTATACATTCTGGGCGAAACACGGCTCGTGTCAGACCCGCGGTTGTGGCCATCGTACTCCGGTTTTTCCTTCGCTCGTCATCGCTAAGAAGCGAATGACCACATATTATATTGAAGCCACGTGCTCCTCGTGTGGTCATTCTTTCAATGTGGAATTGGGCGAAACTCGGATAGCTCCTGGGGCAGAACGGGTCGTGCTTGACGACGAACCGAGTTTTGCAGAAACCACACAAGAGTTCGCTTCTTTGTTAAAGACCTATGATCGAGGCAATGCCCACGAAAAGATCGAACGGATTGGGCGTCTTTTGGAGTTGGTTGATCAGGAGCCAGGCCTACGATGTCCGCGGTGCGGCAGCTTCGCAGGCGATTCCATAAAGGCGGTTCTCGAGCGGCACGCCCGGGCCAGACGGGCGAGTGACCGCAAGAAGAAGGACTTCGGCATCCGACGTCGCCCGATTCAAATGTACCTTTTGCTCCATCCTCAATGGCTGGAAGGGACACCAGGATCCATTGACGGAAGAGATCTTGGAGGTTTTGCGGGCGCACCACCAGACGCCACAGTCGCGTGGTTCAATAAGCGTAGGGAAAATCTAGTCTTAATTGAAGTGCGAGGGGGAGAGCTTCCTAATGAGGTCACCCTTTCCGATGGAGTGACTATTTCACCGAACAAAGGGTCTGTACCTGATCAGGCAAGCTTTACTTGTGCCGCGTGTGGGCGCAATCAAGGTGTATTCGAGGCTACAGAGAAAGCCGAACGTACACAAGCCATTGCCGCCTATGCTCTCCAGTGTCATTGTCCGCTGTGTGAGAAGGAAGGTTTCAATTATGGCGGACGTTACTTCAAGGCTCCTGATGAATATGACCTGAAACGCATTGAACGGGCTGTATGGGAGTGGTCTGAACGTAGAGAGGATGATTTAGGCCAATATTGGCCACGCCAAGAAGTACCCTACGGCGAAAGAACTCACGAAAGAGACTCTTTACCACGCTGGGGGTACACCCATTGGTGGAAGATGTTCAACTCCCGGCAGCTTCTCGTCCACGCACAGTTACTCCGAGCCATCACTAATGCACCAGAAGAGAAGTGGTCGCTGGACGTCAGAGAGCAGGTTCTAGGGGCATTCCAGCAGTATCTACGAAGCCAATCTATGTTCTCGATTTATCATGTTAGAAACGATCAGATCGCGGCCGCCTTGTCTAATCCCAACTTCTATCCAAAGCAGCTGGTTATTGAAACCTGTGTCTTCACATCGATTGGAAGTGGGCGCTGGGGGGCATATGTCGACGGAGTACTAAAGGCATTAGACTGGATCAAGCATCCAACAGAGCCTGTTGTCCAAGGCGATAATGCTGTGGTGGGTATGGAGGATGTTATACCTCCTTCAGCAAATATGTTGCTGTGTGGCTCGTCAACGGATCTTGCCGTACTAGAGGAAACGCTCTTCGACTTGGTGATCACCGATCCTCCGTTTGGGGACAATCTCTTCTACGCTGACCTGGCAGATTTCTTCTACGTCTGGCTGCGCATCCCGCTCCTGAAGTGGTACGAGGGCCTTCCCGAACGCGCATATTTCGAGCCGGAATTCACTCCGAAAACACTCCAAGCTATTCGTGATCCTGCGCAGCATCCAGACGACCGGGAAGACTGGGAGAAAGACCCCTTCGTGCGCAAGGAACACGTAGAGGTCGTCCGCAGGTTGAGCGGTGACGAGGCCATCCAGGAACGTGACCCCAACCCGCTCTATCGGCCAGAGCCGGCTTCAGAGTTTTATCGGGAAACACTAACCGCGTGCTGGGCCGAGGCCGGACGACTTCTCAAGGCCGGCGGACTCATGTCCTTTACTTTTCACCACAGCAAAGACGAAGCATGGGTCGATGTGCTTGAGGCCTTGTTTAACGCCGGTTTTACGCTGGTTGCTACATATCCCATAAGGAGTGATGAAACAAAAGGTGAGAATGCACAGTTTGGGTCGCAGCTAATTGAGTATGACATCATCCATGTTTGCCGTAAGCGGCTGGAAGAACCCCAGCCGGTTTCCTGGGCGCGCATGCGCCGTTGGGTGAAAGGAGAGGCGACCCGCCTCAAGGAACTTCTGGAGCACTCACACGGAAAGGATCTGCCCGAAGCGGACCTCCGGGTCATCCTGCGGGGGAAGGCCCTGGAGTTCTACAGCCGGCACTATGGCCAGGTCTACACAGGTGATGGTCAGGTGCTCTCCGTGCGGGACGCGCTGTTGGGGATCAACCAGCTACTGGATGACCTACTCCAGGGCGAGGGCGAGAACGGCAAGCGCCGCCCACCGGACTCCGCCGAGCCGGCTTCGCGCCTGTTCCTGCGCATCTTCCAGGGACGCACCTCCATGCCGCGGGACGAGCTCCACAAGACCCTTCGAGGCACCGGGGTCTCCCAGGGAGACCTGGAGGCGCGCGGTTGGATCCGGGTCGTTGGCACCACGGTCCACGTGGTCCCCATCGCGGAACGCTTCCAGTACTTCACCACGCCGGGACGGAACCGCAAGGTGTTGAAGACAGACCTCGACCAGGCGCACTTCCTCATCGGAGCGGCCATGCCGGGAAGCGGCATCGACGTGACCGATGAGCTGAACCGCGGCTCTTTCAAGGTCAAGAAGTCTGTCGACGCCCTCTTGGACTGGTACGCCCAGACAGACCCGGACGATGGTGTCCGCCGAGCCGCACGCCTTGCCCTCGACCTGCTCGGACACTGGCGCGCCCGACCTGCGAAGGGACCGGAGGTGAGACAGATGACCTTGTTTGATCGACTCGAAGCGGAGGACGACTGATGCGAGAGATGTCCAGTAGCGCATGGCTGCGCCGCGGCTCGAGCATCGTCTTTGACAAGCACAGCTTGGGCCCATTGATCACGGACGGCTGCCTGGTTTCCCTGCGCGAGGCGCTCTCGTGGATGAAGTCATGGCCAGCGCAACCGCCGGATGACAGGCAGACCGTGCTGGTCGGCGGCCTGGAGACCTGCCTGGAGGTGTTTTCCCCGGAAGACGCAGAGGCGTTCCTTCGGAACCGCATCAAGCCATTCGTCCTGGAGTTCCAGTCGCGTTGGGACCAGCGAGGGTTGGTGTTCGGCTTCGGCACTCTAGAGAAGTCGTTCGAGGTCACAGCTTCCCAAGAGGAGGTGTTGTTCCTCCGGCGAGACCGGAAGCGGGTGCGTCTTTCCTACTCGTTGTGGGACGGCAGCGCCACGATGAATGTCACCCGATTGGTACGCGACGACAGACAGACGGGCAAGAGGGTCACGCTTGGATACTATGTCCCAAGGATATCTTGACCTACAGCCGGGCCGGAAAGTAGCCCATCCGGAGCTGGGCGAAGGCGTCGTTGTCGGCGTCGAGCCGACGGGGTTCGTCCGCGTCTTCTTCCGTGCCCTGGGTGAACGCCAGGTTCCCGCTGAGGTTCTCCGTGAAGCGGAGACTTGGACCGACCGGGTCATCTCCGGCCTGCGGCCTTTCACGCCCGAGGCCCTGGAACGGCTGTGGCTGGCGCTGGAGGCTGCTGAACTGCCGCTCATGGAGAGCGCGGCCACCCTGACCTCCGCCAAGGTCGACCTCTTGCCACACCAGGTAGTGTTGGTGCACCGGGTAGCCAATGCAAGGCCTCGGCGGTTTCTCATAGCCGACGAGGTCGGGCTTGGGAAGACCATAGAGACCGCGCTGATCCTCCGGGAACTCGCATCCCGCGGGGAGCTCCGGCGGGCCCTGATGGTCGTGCCGGCAGGGCTCGTGGACAACTGGCGAAGGGAGCTCAACGAGGTATTCAACCTTGACTTCGAAGTGTTTGGGACGGAAGGCGACGTGACGGACCGGAAATCAAACGCCTTCGCCAAGCACAACCGGTTGATCGTATCCATCGACACGCTGAAGAGGCGTGCGAGGGTCAAGAGGCTCTTGAAAGCGCCGCCGTGGGACTTGGTGGTGTTCGACGAAGCACACCATCTCAGCGCGTATAAGACGGGAAACAAGGTTCGGAAAACAGAGAACTACAAATTGGCAGAGGCACTCCGGCAGCACTGCCGCGACCTCCTACTATTATCGGCTACCCCACACCAAGGTGATCACTTCCGGTTCTGGATGCTTCTCCGCCTGCTCGACCCGACCCTGTTCAGGGACGAGCAGGACATGGTTGAGAACCGACACCGGCTGAACGCGGTCGTCATACGCCGCACGAAGGCGGATGCCTGTACGTCCGACGGTGGCCCCCTGTTCGCTCGACGAGTCGTCCACACCGAGGGGTTCACGCTTTCCGAAGACGAGCGGAGGTTCTACGGGGCCCTGCTGGATTACCTGCGTGACGGATACAACTTGGCGGCGAAACAGGGCCGACAGGGACGTGCCCTGGGCTTCGTGATGACGATCTTCCAGAAGATCGCAGCGAGCAGCTTTGCGGCCGTCAAGGCCACACTACAGCGGCGGCTCCTTATGTTGACGATCCAGGAAGCTGTCGAGCGGGACGAGTTGCTCGACGTCGACGGACGGGACCGGATACTGAAGGAAGCCCGCGACCTCATTCGGGAAATCTACGACCTCCCCGACGATGCGGTCGGGAGAGCTCAAGCCGAACAGCTCCTTGCCGAGGCCAAGGTCCAACTCCTGAAGAAACGGAAAGAGACAGCCGCCTTCGTGAAGAAGGCCGAGAGTTACGACGACACGGAGATCGCCGCAGCAGTGGGTGAGGAGTCTGCCGCGACGATGGTCTCTGTGGCCCTGCCGGAAGAACGCAGGAGGATCCAGGAGCTCCTTGAACAGTTTCCAAACGGCATGGAAACGAAGACGCAGGTGTTGATCGACGCCCTCGGGCAGCTGTGGCGGGTCAACCCCCGCGAGAAGATCGTGATCTTCACCACCTATCTCGGCAGCATCGCCGGGCTCAAGGACGCCATCGAGAGGACGTTCCCCGGCAAGGGCGTGGAGGTACTCAAGGGAGGCGATCACGGGGCCAAACTTGCCGCCCAACGTCGGTTCAGGCGCAAGGACGGACCGCAGGTCCTCCTCTGTACGGCAGCCGGCCGGGAAGGTATCAACCTGCAGTTCGCCCGGGTGCTCTTCAACTACGACCTCCCGTGGAACCCAATGGACCTGGAGCAGCGCATTGGCCGCATCCACCGTTACGGACAGCGGCACACCGCGCAGGTCTACAACCTCGTGGCGACAGACACCATTGAAGGCCAGATTTTCCTCCTGCTGGAAGAGAAACTCCACGGTATCGCGCAGACACTCGGCAAGGTCGATGAGCATGGCCAGGTCGCGGAGGATCTCCGGGCCCAGGTGCTTGGACAGTTGAGTAGTCGCCTCAGCTACGACCGACTCTACCAGGAGGCCATACTTGATCCCTCCCTCAAGCGGACGCGCCAAGAGCTTGAGGTGGCAATGACTAACGCCAACCTCGCCCGCGAGATGGTCTTTGAACTCTTCCAGGATCTCGACAAGTTCAACCTCGGCGACTACAAGCGCTTCGATGATGAAGGACGTGGCATGCGGCGGCTTGTCGCTTTCGTACAGCGAGCGGCACGTCTGGACGGCGGAGAGTTCCGGCCGCGTGGGGAGGACGTCTATGAGCTGGTCTTGCCGGGCCAGGATGCCCTGCTCTTCGCCACGGATCGCGACAAGGCATTACAGCAGGAGGAACTCAATCTGTTGGGCCTCGAGCATCCCGTCGTCAAGCAGTGGCTGGACCGCTACACGTCGCTGAGCCCCGAGGAGCGGGCGCTGATTGGGAACATCGAGGGCAATGGTATTGAGGCCGGACTCATCACCATCTGGCAGGTGGTTGTCCACGGCAAGGGCGGCCAAGTTCAGCAGCGAATCGTCCGGCTGGGTATCTCACCCACCGGTGAGCGGTCCCCCTACCTCGAACGACTGTCGAAAGACCTCCTGAAGGCGTGCCCTTGCAGGAAAGGTGTTTCTCAGGACAGGGAAACGGTCGGTCGCCTGGTCAACGGCACTGCTTCTGAGCTCCTGCATCGGGAGCTGGTCTATTCCGGGTTCTTACCAGAAGGAGCGTCGTACTCGTCTAAGCTGCTGGCGTGCCTGGAGGTGGCTCCATGAGGAGGGCACAAAAGCCCAGATACCTTGAGAGGGTAGAAAATGAACGAACATGAATGCCTCTCGCCGAAATCAGGCGATTCTAAACAAGATGGGGATTTGAATCGCATTTTCGAGGCCATTCGGGGCAACCAGGTCTTAGTCGGAGGGCAAGATAACATGTGGAAACAACTCGCCCCTTTGCTTGCTGAAGACCCTGAAGACGATGAGCGCCGCCAAAAGGTACTGAAGAAGTACCCGGAAGTTCTGAAGGAACTCCGAATCTGCGTTGGAACCCTTCTCAAGATGGACAATGTCTCATTCCTTCTCGGGGCTGGAGCGTCTATGGATGCAGGAGGTGTCTCTCTTGCGAGAATCCCCTTTGAAGTAGAACAGTACCTACTCGAAATAGGAATGGCAGATGAGACGCCAGCCACTTGGCTCATGCTGTTCTACGATATTCTTGCAGCACTAACAAACACTAAAAGCTGTGACCCCTCTCAACGAAAAGAAACTGTTTCTCGTATAGTTAATGGACAACAACCAAAAAAAGACTATTATCTTCCCCGTAAGAATCTCGAAGAGTTTCTAACCACTCTACATACGTGGCAAGCTGCCTTGGTTGGCGAGACAATAACCGTTGCTATTGGTAACGGTCAGGAACTCTCGATCTCCCGTCTCGACCTAAGCGATCTGATTATGCACCTCACCGAAGGCCTTACAAAGGCCTGCTTATTGCCTCTCGAAGATAAGCGTGATGCACTTCTCATACATCGTCGACTGTTGAAAAAAGTATTAACACGCCCGCTCAACCTTCGGCGTGTCAATCTGTTCACTCTGAACTACGATACGCTTTTAGAACAAGCTGCCGATGCAGAAGGAGTTGTATTGGTTGATGGTTTTGTCGGCACGCTGCGCCGCGTTTTTCGTCCTGAATCCTTCGATCAGGATTTCTACTTTCCGGCCCATACTACAGAGGGGCGAGTGCATCGTCTTGATCGAGTACTACATCTTTACAAATTGCACGGTTCGATTACGTGGCACCGAGAGGATCCGAGCTGGGAGAATCCTTACGGACTATATGCCACATTCTTCAATGAAAACATCCATCACGATGATGTTCTAATCTATCCAACTCCCTTGAAATATGGCCAGGTGCTTGGGCTGCCATATTCTGAATTGTTCCGTCGTCTCGAAAGCTGTATCGTGCAACCTCAGTCAGTATTGTTTGTTATCGGATATGGATTCGGGGATGAACATGTGAATACCCTAATCCGGCAGGCCCTTTCAGTACCAAGTTTCACGCTAGTAGTTGTTGATCCGAATCCACAAAACGATTTCGTTAACCAGCTGGAGCAACATGGAGACCAGCGCGTATGGATAGTGAAAGGCTGGGGAAACGATGACGATAGAGTACTGTGGGGTTTAGGGACATTCAAGGGATTTGTCGAACATCTTCTTCCCGACCTCCGTGAGGAAGAAATCCAGCAAAGGATTATTGAAACATACAATGCCCTGGATTTTCAAAAATCCACTGACTCGTCCCCGGCAGGAGGGGGAAGCGATGGCGACTGACTTTGAGATAGGCCGGGTAGTCGCGATAGATACTTCCCAGGTCACGATTGAGCTTAATCGAGATCTAAAAGCATTAACCCTCTCCACATACGAAGATACTGTCGAAGTCGGACGGATCAATTCCTATGTCATTATTCCAGTTGGTGCGAGACGCGTTGTGGCCATGGTAACCCGCGTCGTAATGACCGAAGAAGCTGAACTTCGAACGGATAAGACCATGGTCGCACTGCCTGCTGCGCGTCGTTTGATGAAAGCAACTATGATCGGAACTATAGACGGGGGAGACTTTACGCAAGGTATTAGCTCGTTTCCCGTTCTAGATTCACCGGTGTTGATCGCAACCAAGGAGGATCTAACAGCGATATTTGGCGGCAAGGAGCATACAAACCGCACCCCCAAGAAGGGAGTAGGTTACTGCATCTCGATTGGTTCTTCTGGAGTTTTTCAAGATTATGAAATCAGGATCGATCCAGACAAGTTCTTTGGGAAACATGCCGCAATCATTGGGAGCACAGGCTCCGGAAAATCTTGCACCATTGCAACAATAATCCAATCAATCCTCCAAATGCCTGAGGTTGAACGCACACGTTTCATCATACTAGATACGAACGGAGAATATCGCGAGGCATTTCAAGAGGAGCGTAATGGCTCCTGGGTGGATGCACATCCGAGTTTTCGATGTTTATATATACCAACAGACCCCAGCAGACCTCGTGATAATTTGGTTATTCCTTATTGGTTTATGAATTCTAACGATTTCGTACGGCTCTTTCGCGCTTCTCCGGGTGTTCAAAGACCTGTTCTGATTGACGCCCTTACGTCTGCACGCGAAGGAGAAAGGGCTCAGGACGCATGGCGATCTATTCGAAGCGATCTTCTTACGGAGGGAAATCGTATATTGTCAGCATGTCGAGGAACGGAATCCAGGGATGCAAGATTGATTCGCCAGCTGTGCGACGAAGTGCTGAAAGTTTTGGAATGCCCAGATAATAAAGACGTCATAGCCGAGTTTATTGAGCATTATCCCAACATTACTGAGGACCAGATTAAAGAGACGTTCAAGGAGGTTCGTGATATCGTTCGTGAGGGAATTCAAAGAGAAGGGCAACAATACGAACGATATGCAGCTATTGGCGCTGACAAACGACGGCGGATTGAGAAGCTCCTAATGCCACTATTGGGCACATTAACGGCCAGGGGGACAAAAAGATGGAGTGAGGGCGGAGTAGCTACCGCGGATACTCCGAGGTATTTCAGCAAAACACGATTTCGCGACATACATCTCGAACAAGCAATGTCTCGTGAAGATGCGAGTATGTCTCGCGCTAGAGATAACTGCGCGACAATGCTGATGCGCATTTACCGGCTATTTGAGGATAAGCGCTTCGAATTTCTTTTCGGACCGACCGATGGAGATTGGCCTAAACCAGCCCATGCCCTCGCAACGTTTATGAGAGACATTCTAGGTTTACCAAGTGCAGATGAGAAAAGAATTCAGCTCTCCCCAGCATCGAAAGAAAACAGTGAGACAGAAACAGAGGCGGATAAGCCACGGATAGAAGAAGGCATCCTGCCTTTTTATGATCGGCAGCGGAAGGAAAATGATAAGCCATTCAACATAGTTATTGTTGACCTTAGTTTGTTGGCCGCCGAGGTCCTTGAAAATGTCACGGCGTTGATTGGCAGATTAATTCTTGAGTTCTTGCAGCGTGCCGGCGAGCGGCAAGTTAGCGGGATAGAGCGAGGTGAGTTACCTGTGGTCTTGGTGTTAGAGGAAGCACAGAATTACGTTCGAGCACCAAGGAGCCGTGACGACGAATCGATTTCGCGGGATGTGTTCGAAAGAATAGCGCGCGAGGGCAGAAAGTTCGGCCTGGGGCTGATCGTGGCTTCACAGCGGCCTAGTGAGCTCTCGAAAACTGTGTTATCGCAGTGCAGCAGTTTCGTAGTTCATCGATTGCAGAATCCGGAGGACTTGCGCTACTTTCGGGAGATTGTTCCTGGGATATATAATCAGTTGTTAGACCAACTGCCTGCGCTTGCCCCACGGATGGCGCTGGTACTTGGTGAATGTGTGTCCGCACCGGCATTAGTATACATGCGAGAAGCAATCCCAACACCAAGAAGTAAAGATCCGAAGTTCTGGGAACGATGGATCGAAAAGTCACCGCCGATACCGGATGTTGAAGGTGTATGTAGGAAATGGGAAGGAGAAGATGTGGAGGCTAATCAGACGGAACGGAAATCTCCCAAAGGTGAACAAGTGGTGGATTGAGGTCCGAAATATGGTCGACTACAGGTCCGCAACGAATAGATATAGGTAACTGCAGAGGGAAGACGATTCGCCATGCGATTTGTTCACACAGCAGACTGGCACTTAGGTAGGGTCTTCCATGGCGTGCACCTCACAGAGGACCAGGCGTATGTGTTGGACAGATTAATAGAGATCGTGCAGGACGCTCGCCCTGATGTTGTAATTATCGCCGGCGACGTTTACGACTGTTAAAGGCCCTGTCAATTTCCCAGGTAAGGGCCCTAAAAATTCCCCACTTAGTTGAATGCGACATAATTTTATATTTATGTAATCTGTTTTACTGGCATCAATCGAGGACCAGCACTTCTGGGGCTTCGCATCCTTGACTGCTTTGTAAAGCGTATTTCACCGATAGCGTTTGCACGCAACCTCTTACTCTGGCTCAAGGACTTTATTCTGTCATACCCTTCATCCTTAGGCCCATGTCTAAGATATTTCCTAGACAATAGGACCCTTTAATTATTTATTGACTAACCATATGGGGATTTTTAAGTGCCCTACCCTGGGGAAATTAAAGTGACTTTAACACACTTATTAATAGGGACTTTTATACCAGTGGCAGACCAGCAATATATTTGAAGTGCTCGTCTTTTGAAAACAACTTCAGGCCGTGCTGGAACGCAGTAGCAGCAATCCAAATATCATTTGTTGGAATAGGCCTTCCTATCTTTCTTAAATTCCATACTATTTCAGAGTAAAACTCAGACGTATTTTCATCTATCCCGTAAATAGTTACCCGGGGGCTGTCCAAGAACTCTTCCAATTCGTTCCTATTCTTTGATTCCCATTTCCCCAGCTTGAACCCGGTTAGGAGTTCCCCTATGCTTACAACAGAAAAACCGATCAATTCAGCTCGTCTGAGAATTTCGACCACCTCATCATGGCCTCTTAAGGCGCAGGAATATATGTTAGTATCTATTAGAAGCCGCCTCATTTCCACAATTCCACATCGATTTTCCTCTGACTGTTGATAGCCTCTTGAATTTCACTAAATTCCTCTTCTGTCCACTTTCCAAAAAGATGGTCCAGGTCATCATATCTCCTGGTATATTTTTTATCTTTTGCGATTCCTACCTTTTGCATAATGGCGTCTAATACCAACTGATTTACACTTTTTTTTTCTTTGCGGGCAATCTCTTTTAGTTTTGAAGAGAGTGCTTCATCTATACCACGAATTGTAATGGCTTTTGATTTCATTTTTGGGCTTTCCTTTTTATGACATCATTAATAGATAGCAGTATGCCAGTATTTTATGAATGCAAAACACACAAGTCAAGGTTTATGAAATATCCTAGTTGGAAATCCTCAAAACCATTGGAAGTTGTGATTAGCACCTTCATAAAATTTTTTTCCTCTTAGTACAATATTTATTTTGACTCCAATGATTAGATGATCCATAAAAAAAATATATATCATAAGCTATATTTGATATATGATAGTTAGATAATAAGGAGGTGGGCTCTATGTCCAAAGACAAATTTCAATTTTTATATGGCCTAGATGTTGGCTCAACTACTGCAAAGATCGCTATCTTAGATTCCGAATTAGAACTTATATATGATAAAAGGTACAGAACCTTTGGGCGTCCTGTGGAGACCGTCCTCCAACTACTAAATGAACTCCCCAAAGAACTCCAGCCCCAAAAAGGAGGCTCTTATTTTAGCATGACAGGCACAGGAGGGAGGCTCATCCAGGGCATTATTGGTGGCGTGTTTGTCAATGAGGTTGTCGCTCACACAGAGGCCGCACTTCATTTCCATCCAGATTGTATGACAATCCTCGACATGGGTGGACAAGACACAAAACTCGTGATCCTGGAACGTATCGAGGGACGAACAAGGATAAAGGATTTTCAACTCAATACCCTTTGTGCTGCTGGAACCGGCTCTTTTCTGGACCAACAGGCTGCCCGTCTTGGTATCGACATAAAAGAATTCGGCATCCTTGCTTCGAAATCTAAAAACCCTGCCACCATCGCCGGAAGATGCACTGTGTTCGCAAAAAGCGACATGATACACCTTTCTCAAAACGCAGTATCTGTCCCTGACATTGCAGCTGGCCTTGCCTTCTCTCTTGCAAGGAACATCAAAGCCACCCTCGCCAAGGGGAAAAACCTTACACATCCATTTGTATTTCAAGGGGGTGTTGCAGAAAACATAGGCGTTAGAAAGGCTATTAGATCAGTATTTGAAATCCCTCCAAATGGACTCTATGTTCCGATCCACTTTAAGACAATGGGTGCCATCGGGGCCGTGATCTTCGCGAAGAAAAACTCTCTTCAGCCTCTGCCCTTTAAAGGTATTGATAGCCTCAAAACTCACTTGAGGGCTAACCGCCCGAAGACCATAAGACTCAAGCCCCTTGGGCCAGTCAGTGAAGGATCCGTAGCTCAGGAAAACCACGAATTACCCAACAATCTTCACCTCAAAAGCCATAAAATCATAATTGGGGTGGATGTAGGATCAATAAGTACAAAAGTTGTAGCTCTAACACCCAAGGGGGAACTCATTTCATATTACTATGGCAAGACCTCTGGTCGTCCTCTAGATGCCATCAAAGCAGGACTTAGGACAATCAACAATACCCTTGGCGAAGAGGTGGAAGTGGTGGCTGTAGGCACCACAGGGTCTGGGAGATATCTTGCGGGTGATTTCATAGGGGCAGATTGCATCACCAATGAGATTACCGCCCAGGCAAGGGCTGCAGTACACATAGATCCTGAGGTGGACACAATATTCGAAATAGGAGGGCAAGACTCCAAATATATTAGGCTCGAGCGAGGCACATTGGTTGATTTCATGATGAATCGGGCATGTGCTGCCGGTACAGGCTCGTTTCTCGAGGAACAAGCCGGCAGGCTTGGTCTTAAAATAGAAGAGTTTGGAGACTTGGCACTCGAGGCAAAATCACCAGTTGAGATGGGGGAACGATGTACGGTCTTTATTGAATCGGACCTGATTCATCATCTCCAACAGGGGATTGGAACCTCGGACCTCGTGGCAGGGCTTTGTTATTCTATTGTCCACAATTATCTCAATAAAGTCGTGGAGAACAGGTCCATTGGAAGGCGGGTATTATTCCAAGGGGCAACAGCCCTAAATAAAGGGATTGTTGCTGCTTTTGAAAAGGTGCTCGAAAGACCTGTCATAGTACCACGCCATTGTAATGTTACAGGGGCAATAGGTGCTGCCCTCATAGCTCTTGAAAGGAAAAGTAAAGGAAAAAGCCGATTTCTGGGATTCAACGAAATTAGGCGTTCGTACAAGGTAAGTTCCTTTGAGTGTAGGTCGTGTCCAAACCGCTGTTCTATTAGCAGGGTGAAGATAGAGGATAGGCCCCCAATCTTTTACGGAGGAAGATGCGAGCGTTACGAGGCAGTGGGAAGTAGGAGGATTACTAACAAAAAGCTTCCAGACCTTGTAACACATCGCCAAGAACTCATTTTTTCATATGGCATGGAACTCGATGAGGCCCAAAAGACCCAGTTTGGCCCAATCGGAATTCCTTATGCCCTTATTTGTCAGGACATGTTACCTTTCTTTTCCACTCTTTTAAAATCCCTTGGATACGGACCAGTACCATCAGGGCCAACCACAAAAAACATCACCTTGAAGGGTGCCGAGGCGTCGGTTACTGAGCCATGTTTTCCAGTAAAGGCCGCTTTTGGACATATAGTGTCGTTGATGGATACAGGCATTAAACGAATTTTTGTACCTTCTATAGTTGATCTCCCAGGGGTGGGTAAAAACAGGATCGGACAGGTATGCCCATACGTTCAAAGTTTTCCTTATGTCTCACAGGCTATTGTTGGGGAAGATAGTGAGTTCTCCTTCATAAAAGAGGCATTCAGGCTCAGTGGGAATGGAATAAAAAATTCAGGACTTGTAAAACGTCTATCCTCGATCTTCGGTGTAAGTACAAAAAAAATTCGATCAGCACTTTCCGACGCTATGGAGGCCCAAATAGATTTTGAGAGCCGTTTTAAAAATGCTTGTATGGAGGCATTGAACCACGCTGACTCAACCACTAAGAAGGTGGTTCTGGTAGGGCGGCCATACAATGCCCTTGATCCAGGCCTTAACCTTTCCATCCACAAAAAACTTTTGACACTTGGGGCCCTTCCATTACCGTTGGATGCATTGGAGCTTGAGGCATTTGCAGATAAAGGTAAAGCCACGTACTGGCGGTATGGGCAAAAAATTCTGGCTGGGGCCAACGCCATCTCAAGGAAACCAGATTTGTCTGCAATCTATATAACAAATTTTGGATGTGGACCTGATTCATTTGTTTTACGTTTCTTTAAAGAAAGGCTAAATGCTCGTCCTTTTTTGGAGTTGGAAATAGACGAACACTCGCAAGATGCGGGGATTCTTACAAGAATAGAGGCGTTTCTCGATACGATTAGGCCACCAAAACCCACTAAATGTAATGATAATGTACAAAAAGTAGGTTCAAAGAACATCCCAGGCGCTAAAATGACCCTTGGAAGGGTCTCAGACAGGACAGTTTATATCCCCTATATGAGCAATCACTCTTATGCCCTACAGGCAGCTCTTTTAGCCTTTGGCCGTGACGCCAAGGTGCTCCCCAAGACAGATGAGGAAAGTGCACGAATTGGCATGAAATTCGCCTTGGGCAAGGAATGTTACCCAGCCATGCTTACCTGCGGTGATCTGATTAAAATGACAAGGCTTCCTGATTTTAATCCCAAAAAAGCAGCATTCTTTATGCCTGGCGGCCAGGGCCCTTGCAGGCTTGGGCAGTACTCGAATTTTCATAGATCCATATTGGATGAGATAGGACTCCACGACGTATCTATCCTGGGAGTCAATCAGGATGAAGAGATGTACGAAGAGGTGGCTAATATTGGAAAAGGTTTTGATCGTCTTCTTTGGAAAGGTGTAGTTGCAATTGACCTGTTAGAGTCTGCGCTGAGGGCCACCCGGCCCTATGCCAAAGAGCCTAAAGAAGCGGAAACACTATTCAATAGGTACTTACAAGGGCTCGTTGAACTGATTGAAAAGAAAAAAGACATTTATCCACTTCTAAAAGAGGCATCTAAAGAGTTTGGCAAACTCAAGGATGCATCTCAAAAGAAGCGGCCCGTTGTAGGCATAGTGGGTGAGATCTACGTACGCTCCAATGAATTTGCAAATGCAGACCTGGTCCGAAACCTCGAATCTTTGGGAGCAGAGGTCTTACTCCCAACTGTGAGCGAGTGGATCCTATACACCAACTTTACTGCAATGAGGAAAGTAAAAAGGCAAGAGAATCTAAGGCTTTTTGTAAAGCTCTATTTGAAAAATCTCGTACAGGTCATTGATTTAAAACGCATGGAACGTCTTTTTGCAGGTGTATTGCAAAAGAAAGAGCCTCTTACAGGAAGCCTTTTGAATCTTGCAAGACCATTCATCACGGACGAATTCGAGGGCGAGGCAATTTTGAGCATAGGTAAAGCAATTCATCTAGTTGAAAAAGGGGTAAATGGAATAGTAAGTGTCATGCCGTTTACATGTATGCCAGGGACAATCGTGTGTGCAATGATACATGGACTTAGGCAACGGTTACAGAACGTACCCTTCCTCGCTGTATCGTGCGATTATCAAAAACAGACTGGCAGGAACTTGAGATTAGAGGCCTTTATGCACCAGATATCATGGGGATAGCGCCTATCAGGTAACCCCCTTTTATTGTTGTGCCAACCAAGTGGGGATTTTTAAGTGCCCTATGCTGGTTGAAGTCAAAATGACTCTAAAAACATAGTTTACGACGGGTTTAAGGAAATAAGCGTAAATTTTTTTGACATTCTTTTCTTTTTTCTATTTAATTAAGGTATGAGAGGAAAGATTCCAGGTAGAGGGGACTCCCCCTTCTTGCCAAGCAACCTACCCACAGGGATGGAGGTATTTCATGTATAAACTAATCAAGGCCCTAGATTCCAAATTTGGGTTTGACCAGGCCAAGGCCCACTGCGATGTGCCCTGCGGCATCTACGATCCTATTGTAGCTCAAATCAGCGCTCTAACCGTGGTCCGCATGATGGATTTAATGGCCGCCCTGGAAGGCGAAGGCGTGGCGTTCAACAATAGCATGACGCGCTACATCACAGTCAAGGAAAAACACGCCGAACAGGCAAAACACGAAATTCGCGTGATTTGGGGCGATTTCATCAAACCCGATCATCTGGCCCAATATCCTGAACTGACCGAGTTGGTCCACAATATCATGCAATTAGGCTCCAAGGCCCGCCAGACTGCAGATCGCGAGGTTGGCGTGGCGCTTGTAGAAGCCATTAACCAGTTCGCCGAGATCTTCTGGGCAATCAAAGGAGTTAAGACCAAGAAAGCCAAGGCTCCGTACGCACCTGAGCTTGAGATGGTCTACCCCGACCTTTGACATCCTTCCCTCCCCTGAATAAATGAGATGTCAAAGTAGTCTTGCGAAGTCATGGTAAAGATCATCCGCGTGCATGGGAAAAGTCTATTCCCTGACTTCCACCCAGGCGATTACGTCCTGCTGTGGACTGGAAAGCGTGCTGTGCGCACCATCAAAGAAGGCGACGTGATTGTCTTCCGCCAGGCCGCCTACGGAACACTAATTAAGCGGGTTGAGAAGGTCGACCCAGAGAACGGCCTACTGCACGTGCGCGGCACTCACCCTGCCAGCGCGGATAGCAAATACTTTGGCCCCATCCCCCCTGAGGAAGTCATCGGCAAGATGATAGCTCACATCCGCCGCCCCAGCAAATGAGGAGAGCCCCCAAGTAGGCCAGTCCTTACAGGTTCTCTCGTATGGGTAGCGCCCCAATAGTTCCATCCCTTCTATGCCTCTATCGTCGCTGCCCTCCCCTCAAAGCGTGGGCTTACAGGCAGGAAAGGTTATTTTTAAAAATGACATTTTTTATTAGGCCCAACTAATTTTTTTAATTCTTCTTGACAAGCACCTTTTCTTTAGGTAGTTTCGTTTCGCTAGTTAGGCATGCCTAAAAAAACTAAAACTATCTAAGGAGGTTTGGTAATGCGAATCTTTAAGACGCTCGTTTTCTTTGGATTCTTCTTAGCCAATGTCACATTGGCCGCGGCACAGGCACCTCAAGAACAGACACTATCCATCGAAGAACGCCTTAGGCGCCTCGAGGCGCAACTAAAGGCCCAACAAAGTACAGATAGACGCTTTCACCTCGGAGGCTATGGGGAAATACATGGAAACTTTAAGAGCGGCGGTGGTGATCAGGTGGATTTTCACCGTCTCGTATTCTACGTTGGATACGATTTCAGCAATTGGATAAAATTTAGCTCAGAAATAGAACTGGAACACGCCTTTGTCTCTGACGGTTCCGACGGAGAAGTGGCCCTTGAACAGGGTTATGTAGACTTTTTGTTAGATCCAAAACTAAATGTGAGAATTGGTAGATTTCTCACACCCTTGGGAATTATCAATCAACATCATGAGCCACCCTCTTTCAACGGTGTGGAAAGGCCGGTGTTTTCCAAATACATAATACCCACTACCTGGCCTTCTGACGGAATCGGTGTGTTTGGAAGATTCAGCCGAGGACTTCAGTACGAATTTTATATTGCAGGAGGCCTTGATGGGTCTGGCTTCGATCCAGTTAAGGGAATAAGGGGCGGTAGGATCACCGAAAGGCCCAGCTTAAATGATCCCGCAATAATGGGGCGTATCGACGTGTTCCCACTGGAATTGGCTGGAGTCGCCAGCGATCACCTTCTTCGAACAGGGATCTCAGTGTATGCAGGGGGGATAAACAATGGTAACGAAGGAGACGACCCTGATGTAAGCGGTGACATCTCGATTCTGTCTGCAGATTTTGAATACACATACTCACGACTCGATCTCAAGGGAGTTGTAGCCTGGGAAAAAATAGATGACAAAGAGGGACTTAAACAAGGGGTAGCTGACGAAATCCTTGGCTGGTACCTGGAAGGAGCTGTTCACTGGTTGCCCAATTCCTGGAAAAAAGGCAGGCTCGCCAAGAGTGACAGTACTGTTTTTCTCCGCTATGAGGACATAGACACCCAGTATCGCATGCCACAGGGTGTTGAAGAAGATCCAAAAGGAGAACGCTCTGTTTGGACTACAGGAATTGGCTTCTATCCCGTTCCCAACCTGGTCTTGAAAATGGATTACCAAATCGTCGACTATGCCGACTCGTCAGTAAATGACGAATACAAATGGAACGTGGGCATTGGATGGCAATTTTAGGGGATCGAGATGATGGCTAAAAATATATTTGCCATTAAGGCCAACCGTATTCTAACGATATTGTGCGCTGTTTCATTCATGGCCCTGGGGCTTTTGGCATGTGCCCCCAAGGCCACGCCCACAGGCTCCATAGAAGGCAAGGCCATCATGATGGGAGCATGCGGTGAGTGTCACAGGATCTTTCTGCCGCGAGAATATAGCAAAGCCGAATGGAGACCCATACTGGAAAGGATGATCCCCCTTACCAGTTTGACCCCAGAAGAAAAAATCAGATTGCAAGACTACATATTGAAAAATAGTCGCTGAAAACATGGCCCAGTCAATACTGACTGGGCCTCCATTTTTTATAGAGCCTCCAATTTTTTTGACGTACCGCCCTCACCTACTCCTTTTTTTCGTTCCTTTCTTTTGTCCGGACCTGAAAAAATGTTGATAGCTTCTGCTATTTTTTCAGAAGATCCAAGGACAAAAAGCACATCGTTGCACTGAAGCAGCATGTCTGCACCAGGATTGGACAATACCTGAGAGTCGCGAAGTATTGCCACTACGGAAATCCCATAACGCCTTCTTAAGTCGATCTCAGCAAGGGTTTTGCCAATTAATGGTGATCCTGGCAAGATCCGAAACGTACTGACATCCACGTCATGGAGCTGAAGTTTCAAATCAAACAAAGATGGCGAGGTGTTGGAAAGACTGCGAAACATCTCGTAACCATCTGCTCGCACCTCATTGACCAGCCTCTCGATTTCATCTCTGGGTATAAAATATTTCCTCAAAACCCGAGTAAATATCTCCACTGATGTCTCAAATTCTTCTGGGATGACTTCGTCTGCTCCCAATTCATACAGAGGCTTCATCTCTTGGAGATAACGGGTTCGTACAATCAAATAAACCTTCGGATTGAGTCTCCGAATGATTTCAACGATTCTACGGGTGGCCGTGGGATCGTTAATTGCAATTACCACAATTCTCGCTTCTTTGATGTTCGTATGCTGGAGTACAGCCTCCTGGGTTGCATCGCCATAATAAATAGTTTCCCCCTTGGCTTGTTCGCTCCTTACTGTTTCTGGGTTCATCTCTATGATTACATATGGGATACCAGCGACTCTGGCTGCGCGTGCCACATTTCTCCCGTTCACTCCAAAACCGATTATGATAAGATGATCTTTTTTGTCTACGACCTCGATCTCTGAGACAGGATAAAACCCCGATATCAACCGTTTGGGAAGCGGCAAACGTATGATGATGTCTGCCAGGCGAGGCGCCAAGGTTATAATGAATGGTGTCGCCGCCATGCTAAGAATAGAGACAGCCAGAAACATCTGATAAATATCTCCGGCCAGTAAACCGTATTCAAGACCAGTTCTAGACAAAATGAAAGAAAATTCACCGATCTGACTGAGGGCAAGACCAACCAATATGGCGGTGCGAAGTGGAAAGCCCAGCAAAATGGTAACAAAGATAGCGACGATGGCCTTCAAGACCAAGACGCTTAGAGCAATCAGCAGGATGGACCCAGGCTGCTGGAAAAAAAAACCGATATCAAGCATCATGCCAATAGAGACAAAAAAGAAGGTCGTGAATACATCCCGAAAAGGTAAAATATTCCCAAGGGCCTGATGGCTGTACTCAGATTCGGAAATGATCAATCCTGCTAAAAATGCCCCAAGGGCAAGGGATAACCCTACCCTAGAGGTTAGCCACGCAACGCCAAGGCATATTACAATCACGCTCAACAGAAAGAGTTCTTGATTGCGCGTTCTTGCAATTTGATACAACACTTGGGGCACAATCCATCTTGCAGAGACCATCACCAACAGGATGATACCGATTCCTTTGGCCAGAAGAAAGAAAAGGGTCTCCCATACATTCCCGGTTGCTCCAGCCAATAGCGGTGTGACCAATATCATTGGAACAATTATGATGTCCTGAAAGATGAGGATGCCAAGGGTTGTCCGCCCGTGTGGACTATCAACTTCTGCTCTTTCTTGGATTAGTTTGAGTACAATGGCCGTACTGCTCAAGGCCACGAGAAATCCAATGAAGACAGCCTCGCCAAAAGATTGACCAAACTGCCTGGCTATGAACAATGTGGCCAAAAAGGTCAGCAGCACCTGAAGCGATCCGCCCACTAGGACGGACTTCTTGATCTGCAACAGCCTTTCAAGTGAAAACTCGATGCCGATGGTAAAAAGCAATAATACAACACCAACTTCAGCAAATATCTCAACTTCATGCACTGCCTTTACGAGTCCGAGTCCGTAAGGCCCTACGAATATCCCCGTGAGGATGAATCCCACAACCGCTGGAACGCGAAGTCGATGGCAGAGAAAGAGGACAGCAATGGCCAGGCCAAATATGATGACGATGTCATTTAGAACCGGTATGTCCATATTCCAAATTACCTTCTAGAGAGCTACCTTAAATATCAGCTTAACACAAACTACTAGCCAACAACAAGGCGCCACTTTTCCAGAGGGACCTTAGGGCAACTGATATGGTAACCTCCTTTTAGGTTACTAGATTATGACTTCGAAACCTCGGACAAGACCAGGGGCAGTGTCTAGCATGGAGCGCCACTTAGATGCAAGTCCAGTGTAACTGTTTATTTGTCGATTATTCTATTTTATCTCGCTTTTTTAGGTTATGTTTTCCGCAAAGCAGTTGAATATTATCAGGCGTGTTTGACGAACCGCCCTTGGAAAAAGGAATAATATGGTCAAAATGTAAGTCTTCTGTTGCTCCACATTTAACACATTTCCCACCGTCCCTTTTCCACACCTCTAATTTCACCCAGGTTGGAATAATTCTTCTGTGTCTTGTTTTTTTCGGAACTGGCTTTTCGAAGTCTTCTTCACCTTCAACTGCTACCAGTTTAAACTTAAATACCTTTCTACCATTACTAACCTCAATCCAAGAATCAACTAAATGAAATACACCGTTATATGACCAAATACCTTGTTTTATTTTTTCATACACTCTCACTCGTTCTGGCTCTCTCACTCCATTTTTATAATCTTGAGCAGCTTTATGAAACTTGCCATTTTCTGTCAGATTTCCCGCTGGCGTATATTCTGGCTGATCTATCAACTTTGGATCAGGCATATCTTTCTTTTTAGGTGCGTCATGTCCTTCATAAATAATAGTGGAGCCATCATCCTCATATCTATCTTCATATGGTGCCCCGGGACGCACAGACATTAATATGACAGAATGATTGCCACCTATTTGATAATTCATCCCTCTTTGGAGACTAACTCCTTCTCGCCTGCACATTTCAATATATGGAATGATTTCGTTTGGCATATTGTCTTACGGCTAACGTGTCTGTATAAACATACAATTTCCAGTCTAATTCCTTTCTGGAAATCTATTCCCCTAAAAAAATCTAGTTAAAGAAATAATGGTGGGAATCCTGAGGAATCCAACTCCATCCTCATTTTTTTTTATAACAACCTCATTTCCAGTTCAAGATACTTTTCTTAAGTGAATACGCGTACAAATCGCTGGCTTTTGATGATATTGTGCACCATGCAGTAAAGAAGCTTCAGTATGTTCACTTTGCTTTTGCTTTTGAGAGAAAAAAGTTTAGCGGAAAGCATTAACAAATTTACGCAACTGGTGGTTTTACTGTACCTAATCATGCATAATGCGCTCTAAACAACTGGACAAATTCTTGATCTAGTGAAGATATGAAAGTGGCTATGTGGTAAATTGAGATCTTGTATCAGAAGACAAGGCCATGAAGATGACATTCTCTCGACAACACTGAGCTATTTTCCTGCTGGAAACTATTCCTCTAGAATATGCATATAAAATAATCTTAAGCAGGATAGCTGGCTCATAGGCAGGCGCACCCACTTCATCATTTTTATAGCGCTGTATGAATACAGAAAGATTTGATTAATTGTGAATCAAATAATGGAGTACATATTCAAAGGTGCCTGGAAGAATTTGTTTCTCTAAATGTATAGTAACAAACTTACCTTGCTTATATGCAATCCCCTTAAAACGCGCAATTAGTCAATCCTTTACTCAAGATCATTAACCGATATATATCAACCTCTCAGAAAAAAACAGCAGTAATCTGGCGCGCTTAAGTTTTTTTCTAAAGCCGCAACGACTGAACTCACTGTTTTTTTTACGGAGCGCAGCGGAGTAAAAATCCAGTGCACCCAATTGTTATGTGCATTATTCCCTCATATGTTCCATTATTTGAAGCATTCTAAAAAAAGGATTTTTAATATCATGAGTTGTTTCTTTTGCTAGCGATCTCAGCTGCTCAATACGTTTCTTATACTCGCCATTTATTACTGATTCTAAGGTTTCTATCTTCTGCAAATTTTCTGTGATATAACCTACTGGTACCACAGGAGACCAAAACATAAATCTATGGTTTTTGAAGTTCTTTAAGTACTTTTTTGCATATTCCTTTTGGCGTTCATGTTTTTTCTTTATGCGACGGATAGTTTCCTGATTATTTTTATATAGTAGGCCTCTTATGTGTGTTGTTACCTCACACAAATACACAGTATCCGTTTTAAAATTCAGCCCAATAACATCTAATTCACTAAGTCCTTTTAAACCTCCACCAGGAGGACGAACATTATAATCGATGAAATCGCATTCCTCGATAAGTTGAAGATAAGCACCTACAATAAATTCCCCTATATCAGTTAGCATTAATCCGCTTTTCCTTTAGTACTTACTTCCTTTTCAATGGATTTTAAAATTTTTAAAATTAGGCCTGATTCAAATGCTGAGACCAAAGCCCCATCGCAAAACCTGTCATTCCTTACAATTGCGGTAATCAATTTACATTTCGTCACAAGATCAATTGTATTGAAATCGAATCCCTCGTCACTTGCAATTTTTCGTCCTTCATCCCACGACCCCCAATCAAAGTTTATGATAATCGGGATGGCATAAACAATTTCTAAAAATTTAGAGACAATGGGTGCTGGGACAGAATATGGAAATGTTATGACTCCTTCTTTATTCTTATCTCCTCCACACCATTCACAAAACTTTGATGTGTTTTCAATCTCCGGAATCAATGCCAGCAATGGCTGCCAATCTTGATACATAAGAGCATCTATTTTAGATTTACAATTTTTCTCATCTATCATCATGTGATGTATTTACCCTTGCACATATCGCAATGGGTCAGTGGCTAGCATGGAGCGCTAGCAGAATGCCAGTCCAGTTCACCCGATTGGTACGCCTGGCATGGGCATGGGCTCATGGGGTGAAAGTCCCCTGTAGCTGAGCCACTGTTAAGCATAAGCTTAGCATAAACTACTAGCTGACGGCAAGGGCGCCACTGTGAGGTGGGGTCTGGAGGAAGCCTGAGTGCAAAACTGCGAGCCGACGAACAGGAACTGCATAAAAGGCCGAACACCCTGGGTGAACTAGCCAGGCATAGCAAAACCCTGTGGCTCAAGGGACACGGTAGATGCAGCGGAAGGGCTGTGAAAGTCCATGCTCTTATCCGGAGAGGCCTGTGTCCAGGGGTGATGATCTGGTTGCCCATTGGTGACATTCCGGGTTTTGGGGTCACCGGTGACCATGACTCCAGGCACTTTCAGGGAGTCTCCGCCTGGAAGGTGAGCGAAGAGCAGGAGACAGACAAATGGGCACCCTTCAGCGCTTTATGGAGCAATCCATGAAGTAAGGGCACAGGAGTCAGCAGAGGCCATAGTAGCCTAACGCCTGGAGTTGATGCCACACCACCTTATTCGAGCTTCTTGGCTCCATAAATTTAAAGGATGCCTGGAAGCAAGTTTTGGCCAATAAAGGAGCGCCTGGAATAGATGGAATTACAATCCAGGAATATCCTCAGTGGATATCCAGCAGGGCCTGCTCCAGATCATGACGCCTGTATTTGAGCCTGGCTTTTCAGATTCAAGTTATGGTTTTCGTCCTAACCGTTCAGCCCATGATGCAGTAGAGGCAGATGAAGGAGTATGTGAAACAAGGATACAATGTAGTGGTAGATATGGATATCTCGAAGTTCTTCGACAATGTTGATCATGACATACTGATGCATCTTGTGGCCAAGAAGGTAAAGGACAAGGCCATACTGAGGCTGATTGGCCGGTATCTTAGAGCAGTTTACCCTGTATAGATATTGTACAGGGGGTTCCTCCAAAAGAGACTCAAGCTGGAGCTAAACCAGAAAAAGAGCCGAGTGGTGCCAGTGAATCAATGTAAGTTCCTGGAATTTTCTTTCAGTGGAAAAAAATCATCTGGCACGAGGAGAGCCTGAAGCGTTTCTAGTACATGGTCCGCAAGCTGACGGGCAGAAACTGGAGAGTTGCCATGGAGTATCGGCGCAAGAAGCTAAACGAGTTCCTTCGGGGATGGTGTCACTATTACTGCATATTTGATTACTACAGGCCGATTCCCAGGCTAGACGAGTGGATACGAAGACGACTCAGAATGTGCTTTTGGAAAGAATGGAAAACGCCACGAAACCGGGTAAAGAATCTCTTGAAGCTGGGATGCAATCTAGCCCAGGCCAAAAAGACCGGGGCAAGCTCCAAAGGATAGTGGCGCCTGGCCAGGACTTTGGCCACTCAATCAGGCATGACGAATACCCTGTACAATATCTGTACAGGGTAAAGCTGGCTGAAAGAACATGGCCTAATATCCGTCAGGGATATCTGGCTAAAGATCCAAGGATACGCCTAAGGTAGCTCTTGCTCCATCATTACCAACCGCCCAGTGCGGACCCGCACGCTGGGTGGTGTGGGGAGGGCGGAGGAAACCCCCGCCTTTACCCGATTTCGGCTCTCTTCTTTCAATTTTCCAATCAAGCTGCCTCCTGAACCTTGTCTAACTCTAATGGCTTTATCCCTTTTAATATATCTTTTTCTTTTTTAATGGCCTTGTATAAATCCCACCGTAATTGAAGATTTAGCCAAAAATCTTCAGATGTTCCAAAATATTTTGCCAGACGAAGGGCAGTACTTGGAGTTATACCTCGTTTTCCATTTACAATTTCATTTATCCTTTGGTAGGGTACCTTAATAGCATCAGAGAGTTGGCGCTGAGTGATCCCCATTGGTTTTAAAAATTCTTCTAATAACATTTCGCCAGGATGAATTGGCTCTCTATGAGTGGGAATTCTTACCATTTTTTTTATCCTTTGTGGTAGTCTATAATTTCTACTTCTGCAGGTCCTTTGTCCTGCCATTTAAAACAAATACGATATTGATCATTTATTCTTATACTATACTGTCCTAATCTATCACCCTTTAAGGCCTCCAAGCAGTTGCCTGGTGGAATCCTTAATTCATGTAAATTTACAACAGAATCAAGTAATTCCAATTTTCTTATAGCAAGTTTCCACAACTTTTCTTGACAAGTTTTTCTAGCCTTTTTGGTTTTCTTTCCGTTAAAGATATCCTCTGTGCCGGCGTCTTTAAATGATAATATCATAAAATAACATTATCACGGACATCATGTTATTGCAATTACATTATTTTATTGCAAAACGACGAAGCTCAGCGGCCGGCAAGACGCCAAGCGAAGCGCCGGCGGATTGGCGGTCAAGTGCACCCGCTTGTTCGCTTTTGCGTTATTTCAGTTGATTACACCACCTCAACCCTTAATTTCTTGCCCAATGCTTTTGCAATCTTTTCAAGGGTTGAAAGCTTGATATCTTCCGCATTATTTTCTATTCTAGATATTGCAGATTTTTTTGTGCGGAGCTTTTGGGCCAACTGTTCCTGTGTTAAACCTGCATCCTCTCTTGCTAACTTAAGCATGGCGCCAATCTTAAATTGTTCATAATTTCATGTTCAAGATTCTCCTATCAAGTAAATCCAGGCGCAAATCGGTGGATTTTGACGATATTGTGCACTATGCAGTAAAGAAGCCACTGGGTATTTACCTTGCGCTTGCCTCTTAGGGTAAAACGGTTCAGACCAAGCACTGAACAGATGTGAGCAAATACCAGTTCCCCTGTACCTATGCGTCTGCTGTAAATCAAACGGCCAAGGCTTGAGTCTATCTTCCGCTTCATCTTTTCTATGAAGGTGCTGCCTGCACTATTCTCCTTGCCATAAAAAAAGTGTACCTGCCGAGCCTCGGTCCTGTCAGGATATCTCAGACATCGCTCACGAAGCTTACAGACCCTGCATTCGGTCTTTTTACCCATAAAAGCTATGGCCTTGTAACCATTTCTAGTTACAAAATTCTTGTTCTTTACATAGAGATGTTTCTCGGCAGGACAGATACAGCTCTGTTGCTCCTTGTCAAAAATAAAATCTCTGGGCGTGAACCAGCGGGATTTTCTCTCCTTTGAGCTCTCTGTTTAAAACGATCTTGGTCCTTGAATCTGGGATCTTGTTTGCGAAAATGTCTGTCTGCTATATAGGCATCTATCCCCTGGCTGAAGACCATCTCCATGTTCTTCTTCATATGAAATCCAGCATCAGCAGTCAACTTTGCTTTTTTAAAAATATCTTTATCAGAAGATAGCACCTTAAAGGTCTTACTGGTCCCCTCTATCATGGGCTGGTGGCATGTTCCAACTTCTTGCACTTTTTCTCAAAGTCAGCCCTGGTACCGCTCCACTCCTTAGATGCATTGGATGGAAGTTTGCACCCATCCAGTGCAAACATCTCTTTACCGACAAGTCCCATCTCGTCACATACAAGATACTGTGTTGAGTGTCAAGCACTATTTTATCTATGTTGCCAAAGCCATGTATGCTCGTTTATGCTTCAGTACTCCAAAAGCAATATGGACCAGCTTCCTCATGGCAGCTCCTATGGCTACCATTTTTACCTTGCCTCTTTGAACAAGACGATTGTAAAGCGCTTTTACATCCGGATTGTACCGCACAGCAGTAATAGTTGGAAAATATAAAGCTTTGCGTATATCTCCCGGGCCTCTCTTGGATAATCTGGAACGTCCCTTGAGGCTTGTCCCTGAAAGATTTTCTCTTACCGAAAGTCCCAGGTAGGCCGCTGCTTCCCGTGCGCTTTTGAAACGCCTTCCACCTTCCATTACTGCAACAAGCAAAACAGAAGTAATCCAGGCTATCCCTGAGATAGTCATCAACAGTTCCACCTCTTTTTTGAGACCAGGATGCCTTCGAATATGAGACTTGATCTGTTGTTCCAAGCGCTTTATGGATTCACCTACCTCAACAAGAAGCCTTCGCTTTTCTTCCAGAATCGGACCTGGGGCTGTACGGCTTATTTCCAATGCCTCTATCCTGTTCAATATTGCAGTCCTGCGTTGCTTAAGTGAATCTATCGCCATATGATGGCTCAACAAAATACGATATTCTGGCGGTGGCGGAGTCCATAAATCAGGATGCATGGCACTTCCATACTCAACAAGCACCAGGGCATCCTTGCTATCTGTCTTTGTTCGCACTCCAAAACTCTCTGCAAATGACTTTACATACTTGGGGTTGAGTACAGATATCATGCTGCTGGCATCATGTAAAAAGGTGGCAATGCCTTCATAATACACCCCTGTTGCTTCCATTATGAAATGGATACGCTCTTTGCCTTCCTTGTTGGCTATTTTCTTTGCCCAGGCAAACAAGGCAGTATGCCCTTTCAAGGTGTTAGGATTTTTTCCTCTTTACCTTGAATTTCCCATTAGATGCCTGAGACTTATGGGCGGTGTGCTATTCCTTCTTGCCAACATCAATACCAATGATCTTCTTATGCATTTACGCCTCCCTGTATGGAGAATTAAAATCCCGCCCTGGCGTTCTCTTGTACATTCGGGCTTTCCCATTCATATGAGAGCCATACGATACTGTTCAGCCTTTACGGTGCAGGAAATGGAACGGAGACAAATCTCTAACCGACGAACTTTACAGTTATAAGGTGTAGCACGGGCTCATCCGTTCCCCTAAGGACCTACCCTACTTCTTTGTTTTTAACATACAAGGTGGGGCGCATTGTTATGCTATGAATTTAATTTCATTTCCATTGATTGCAAATTTAATAAGTTTAATTTTCAAAGTAGTGAGTATTGATAAAAATTGACTATCATAAGTATCGTTAGGAAGCACTAAGAATCTTGCAATTTTGTCATCACCGCTCGAATGAAACATCAATTGCCCAATCCCCGTGTATATAGATTGGGAATCCGATCTTGTTTTGACCTCATATATACTTAAAGTCCTTTTTCCATCAGATACTGCAAGGTCTATTAACGAATTATTAAATGTCCTTTGATTTTGTTTTAATCGTTTTCTGAGCGAATTTTCCAA
Organism: Dissulfuribacter thermophilus; assembly: GCF_001687335.1. Taxonomy (NCBI): domain Bacteria; kingdom Pseudomonadati; phylum Thermodesulfobacteriota; class Dissulfuribacteria; order Dissulfuribacterales; family Dissulfuribacteraceae; genus Dissulfuribacter; species Dissulfuribacter thermophilus. The sequence continues at coordinate 45,335 of NZ_MAGO01000002.1, forward strand.
GGCATTCACGATCATTCCATGATTGCTGTCATATTCAAATATTGATTTTCTTTTTCCTTTCTTTTTTCCATAAAACTCTGGATTGAACGATAAACTTTTTTCAACATTCTTAATGGTTCGCTTATCATGTTTATTAGCAATAGATTCTTTAAATTTGGCAACTTCATTAACAAATTCTGTTAATTTTAGTAGCAAGTTTTTTGAAGTGATTGAAGAGATTATTATTGCTTCTTCATTATTGCCCTTATCATCAAATACCTGCACCCATTTACCACGATACCAATTTTTGAATCTTTCCTTTCCTATACCCTTTCTTCCACCGCCGATTTTTCCGCGATGAAGAATGAAGTAATCATTAGTTATTTCGTCTTTTGCGAATATACCTGCCACTTGCCTTGTTGAACCTTCAATAGGCGGATTGATTTCAACGACAATTATTTGATTCCCGTCTTTTCTTTTTCCTAAGCCAAATGCGTTCCAATAACGAGGAATATCGGCATCTCTCAAAATTAATGTCGAATACCATAAATTGTCGTTATAAAATACTTCATTTGTTATCTTTCCTCCTTGAAATCCAATGTCTAACTTTTTCTTATATGGAAGAAGTTTCTTCAATCGCGCTTCAAATTCTTTTTGGCATTTTTGAATTTTGTTTCTGGTGGTAATCAAACGGAGCATCTATTTTCTCCTAGCATAACGAGTCTGTATAAAAATATAAATTCCAGGCTGATTCCTTTCTGGCACTCTATTTCCCTCAAAAAATCTAGTTAGAGGAATAATGGTGGGAACCGTGAGGAACCCAACTCCATCCTTATTCTTTTTTATAACAACCTCATTTCCAGTTCAAGATGCTTTTCTCAAGTGAATTCAGGTACAAATCGCTGACTTTTGATGCTAGTGTGCCTTAGCAGTCAATAAGTCTCTGGATGTTCACTTTGATTTTGCTTCTGAGAGAAAAAGGTTTAGAGGAAACCATTAACAAATTTGCGCAAGTAGTGGTTTCACTGTACCGATTCGCTTATTGAAAGCTAAACGGTCAAGGCTTGAATCTATCTTTTGCTTAACTATACCATCCGTTAGTCCTCGGTCTGATCTGGATATCTCAGGTAGTGCGAACGAAAATTACAAGATCGTGAATCATAGGCTCTGAACAAGAGGATAACTTCTTGATCTAGTGAAGATATGAAGGTGGCTATGGTGGTAAAATTAGGTCTTGTGTCAGATGACAAGGCCATAACATTTACATTCTCTCTACAACACTAGGGTATCGTCCTACTGGAAACTATTCCTCTAGAATATGCATACAAAATAATCTTGAGCAGGATGGCTGGATTATGGCCAGGCGCATCCAGTTCATTATTCTTATAACCCTATGTGAATAGGAAAAGATCTAACTCATTATCAATCAAATAATAAAGTGCATATTTTAAGGTACCTAGAAGAACTTGCTTTTCGAAATGTAGTGGACCCATTTGTTGTACCTATCATTTTGTATTGATTTCATACTGCTTTGGTAAGCTGATATATGGTTCAATATCATCTTGACGCAACTCATGATTATTAAGTAAATGATATAACCAGTAATGTTTCATAAATATAGTCTCATCTCTATATATTATTTCCTTTTCTTCATCATATATTTGTTTTAGCTTATTATAAGCATTCTTCCAGCCCATTTGTGATATAAAATCTATAAAATATATTCCATTATGGATAAGCAAAAGTCCTTTCTCAATTTTAGTATTTAACTCCTTTTGCAATTCTATAACATTATGGTCAACAACAATTCTCGGATAAATAGCAACGCTACTTTCAAGCTTATGCGATAGAGATATTGCATGACTATAGGTTAAATTTCCACTATGAAAATGATGACTATATGATATTCCACCTCTTATTAAGAGATTTTCATTTAAAAATGATATAAAAAGTTTCTGTTGAAGTTTAATAAAATCAATAAACTTATTACGGTCACTACATATTATGATTATTGTATCTGATATCGCTTGATATTGATATATGGCTTCATTAATATCCGTGAGTATATTCAAGGCGTTTCTTAGGCGATGCTGAAAAGTTAAATATCCTACTTGATAATCTCTTTCAAGGTATTTTTTATAACCTAAGACATCTATTAGAGCTACATAAGCATATGTAGGACTTCCTGACATTAGAGGATTACCTCAGCTATTTTCTGAATTTCATCTTTGTATTCTTTCATTCTATCTTGCCAATTCTTCCATACAATCCCATAGTATTGCCGACCATCACTTGAAGCCTCAACGGTGTGCTCTTGTTGCACGTCAAATATAGCCCTCCCAAAAATTTGAGCTACCGGAGCCATAGGGCCTACATCCCTAATTTCTGCAACAAAAGGATCTTCATGTAGATCATTCCGTGATTCAATTAGTTCTTTAGTTAGAAATTCACCTATAATGGTTTTAGATATTTCGGTTTGCCAGTATTTATAACTACGCTTAACTTTACCAACAATTGCTTTAAAATTTTGTGATATAGCACCAAGAAATACAGGCTTACCAGTAAATTGCTCTAAACCAAAAGATTCGAATGTTTGAATAATTTGTAGATGTCGTTTGATCCAGTCTGATAAAACTTTTCCTAAAACGTGAATGGCCTGATTACAAAATCTATCTGGTGAAGTTGGCATAAAAAAAGCGTCACAACTTAAAACAGTCAATCTAGTTAAAGCTCCCACACTAGGACCTACATCCACTATTAGGTGATCAAATGAATGAAGGTTAATTAGATCATTAAACAAACGATATAAGACTAAATATGTCTGTTTTTCATTAACATTTTCTGTAATTGCTTGAGCACACGCTTGAGCAAAATAATTTTCAGCCATTCCTAACTCAAAATCACCTCTTAACAAATATAAATTTTTATAAATAGTTGACTGAACAAGATCAATGTCTTCTGAATTGATTCTTCCCTGATCACCGTAGAATCTTGGCTTTAACGCCTCAAAGAGAGACGTTCCAGGTAATGAAGTGTCAGGCTTATCGAACTCATCTGTAGAAGCAAAAAAAAGCTCCGTTAAGTTACTTTGAGGATCACAATCTATCAACAACACTTTTTTATTTCGTTCTTTCGATAAAAAAACTCCTAAATTAAATGTGGTTGTTGTTTTTGAAACACCACCTTTATTATTATAAAAAGTCACAATCTTATACATCTATTCACCTCTTCCCATATCATAATTGCACAACATATCGACAAAGCTCAGTGACCGACGGCCCGCAAGCCGAAGGCGCAGCGGGTTCGGCGATCCACTGCAGCGATTTGATCGGCAATAAATATTAAAATGGTACATCGTCGGTTGGAGCGATTTCTGTATTCTCCTTTTTAAGGGTCAGTTTCTCCTGATGATTGATTAGCCATTGTTCCCCCATCTCAGTTATTTTATAGACGGCATAAGGTTCACCATCACGTTCATCTGTCCAAATATCCGTCTCTATCATGCCTTTACGCTCCAATGTCTTTAGGGCAAGACCTACAGCAATATCTGTAAAACCTGCTGCATTCATGTCGTTGCGTATCTGATAGCCACCCACATAGCCGTTTGTGAGAAAAGAGTTTTGAAGTATCGTAGCAAGTGCTACAATTTCATGTTGATTTAGCCCCTCAGTATCTTTTACTACTGAATGCGTTACAACACGACCTATTTCTTCGTTTTTCTTAAGAACTGCCTTTATTCGTTTTGTAATCTTTACCTTTAATTCTTCAAAATCTTGCGGTGCTCCAGTTTTATATGAAATAATGCTTCTATGTTGTATATCGAAAGGATACTTTGTAGTTCGTTCATCTGAGCATACTAGGATTACCTCACGAGGTATTGCTAGAGCGAATCCAAGCTCAAACCATACATTGGGATTATCAGTTGTAATGTCTGCGAAGCATAATACAGAATCTCGTATTCCTCTCTCTATTTCCTGAATCGGTATACTGACTGATGGATCCCTGTCCACTCTATATGGTTGAACACCAGCGGCTTTAATGGCGGGCGCAAAAACCGAGTCATACCGTTTGTCGAAAGTCCCTCCATCAAATGGTTGCATTACAAAACAACTTCTCATGCCATATTCCTTATGCCGAACATTTATTAGATGCTCCCACCTCCATAGGAAGGCCATTCGAATGTTTTCATATCACAATTTCCAAAACAGATCAAGATGGTATAAAATGCAGTTAATAGGTATTATATAGAAATAATTTGAATTTCATTTTTAAATACCCATCTTAAAATAAAAAATCTCTGTTTTTTCTCTCTTTTTGTCTTTAGAATTATTAATATTATTAATGCATATGTATAATCCCGGATTATGCACTTCAAATGCCTGAAGAAAGTAATTTCTATGAATTATTGCATAGTTAGCATGCATCTTTTCCCGTTGTGCCTTCACCCAAAAAGTGAAGTTCAATCCGTGATAAATCCTCAGACATTTGAAGCCGTAAGGGGCTCGTAATTTTACGGAATCTGCCGTGTTGTCGGGTAGATGAAAGAACCTAAGGGGGTCTGCGCACCCTCTACCTGGCATCTTGGCAAACTTGTTAGCTGCATAAATTACTGTGAAAATACCTATCTCCCCCAATTTAGGGCCGAGAGAGCCCCTTTTACCCCATCAAAAGTTGGAGGCGTAGGCCCCTTGATAGCGAGGGTTAGGGGGAAGCCTATTGGCCTGAAGGGGTCAAAGCGGGCTTTGTTCCAACGAGGAACGGTTTGGCTGAGCAAGCCGTGCGGAGTGCAAAAGGCCCGAAGGTCGTAGAGGCTGAGGGTGCGTGCATGGATGCACGCACCGACCTTCACGGCATGGATGCCGTGTAGGTCGGCCAAGCGGAGCACGGCTCAAGAGCGAGGCCATGTTCCGTTTGGAGCAAAGTCCGCCCCCCTAAAAACAAATATAATTTTTCTTCGTCATAAAAGTTTGGGTTTAATGCGAGCTGCATAATCTGAGTCTAGAGTTCACATGTTTCCTAAAAAGCATACCATGTTATATTTGTTGCCATGAAAGAAAGATGTAAACCCACGCCAGGCAAAAGAAGCTGCGGCATACTTCTCCACATTACCTCACTTCCTGGCCCCTACGGCATAGGTCAGATTGGCCCTGAGGCAAGAAATTTCCTAAGATTCCTAAAAAAGGCAGGACAAAGCTATTGGCAGTTTCTGCCCCTTTCTCCCACTTCAAAGTCCTGTGGGCATTCACCATACATGAGCCCGTCTGCCTTTGCTGGAAACCCGCTCATGATCTCCATTGAGGATCTACTAGCAGACGGTTTATTGGAAGAAAAGGACCTGACCGGCCTTCCAGAGCTTTCAGAATACCTCGTGGACTTCGAAACCGTCTCATCGATTCAGCACTCCCTCTTAGAAAAGGCCTTTTTAAGGGCACGAGAGTCAAAAAATTTCCTCTTGGAGCTCGATCAATTTCTTTCAGAAAAGGATTGGGCCAGGGACTACAGTCTCTTTATGGCCCTTAAAGAAAAATTTGGAGGACGGGCATGGTATGAATGGCCAAGGCCCATTGCCTTAAGAAGCCCTCATGCCCTTGATGAGGCTCAAAAGGAGCTAGAAGAGAAGGTAAAGTTTCATGCCTTTTGCCAGTTCATCTTTGACATGCAATGGAAAAGGCTAAAGACCAAGGCGGAGTCATTGAACATAAAACTCTTTGGAGACATGCCCATATACGTCTCTCCAGACAGCGTTGACGTATGGGCCAATCAGGGGGCCTTTGACCTCGATTCCCAGACCCTTAGGCCTAGTTTTATAGCAGGGGTACCACCAGACTACTTTAGCAAAACTGGCCAGAGATGGGGAAACCCCTTATATCGCTGGCAAATAGGAAAAAGCCCCAATAAAGACCTGTACGAATGGTGGCGCCAGCGTTTCTTAAGGCTTAGGGAACTCGTTCATGTAATTCGGATCGATCACTTCAGGGGCTTTGAGGCCTATTGGAAGATCCCTGCAAGGGAAAAGACCGCTGTAAATGGCACATGGGTAAAAGGGCCAGGGCTCACTTTTTTTAAAGAGATGGGGGAAGCCATTTCAGGGCTTGAAATCGTGGCAGAAGACCTTGGGACCCTCACTCCAGGAGTAGAGGCACTTAGAAAGGCCCTGGGCATTCCTGGCATGAAGGTACTCCAGTTTGCCTTTGACTCTGACGAGACCAATCCGTATCTTCCCCACAACTTTGAAGATAGTAACTGCGTTGTTTACACAGGAACCCATGACAATTCCACCACTGTTGGCTGGTATCTCCACCCAGAAGTGAGCGAACAGGCAAAGGCCAGAGCCCGCCGTTATGCCAACAGCGATGGAACGAGCATCCACTGGGACTTCCTTCGCATGGCCTACTCTTCTGTTGCAAAGCTGGCAGTGATCCCCATGCAGGACGTCCTGGGCTTTGGAGACGATTGCCGCATGAACACGCCATCAACCAGCAAAGGTAACTGGATCTGGAGACTGGCCCCAAGGTTCATTACAGAAAACGTGGCAAAGGCTCTGGCAGAAGAGGCAAAATTCTATAATAGATTTCCACCTGATCTTTCCCCTAAAACCCCATAACTATCCCGTTTGATCAGGTATGCGCCTCCTGCCCACATTTTTCCCCTTCAGCCACCTTTTCAAATTTTATTAGCGGACAATTTCTACACACATCATTTCCCACTAGCTCTTCACCTCCGAGGAGTGACACCCTTCCCTTCTCAGCCTTTTCCTCCAACACCTTGGCCACCTTCAAAAAGGCCTTCCAAGGAAATGCCAAGATCAACTCTCCCCTTTCCATCTTACCTGAGGTAAAGGCACCAGGACACGGAAGGGCAAGTTGAGGCCCATTTTTCTTCAAGGCCTTTACTGCATTTGCACAGGCGGCACCGTTTACGTTGTGGCTCAAGGGTATCTCGGACATATCTTGTGCCTTTGCATAAAAGTCCAGTAGATGCATGGCCTGAAGCCCGTCCAGCACCATTACCACTACATCCGGTTCCTCAGAGCATTTTCCAAGGGGGGCTAGTACCACGGACTCAATCTCACCCAAGGCAAATCTTGGCCTTACGTCGTAGAAACTCTCTGCCTCAGATGGGCTGAGATAATTCTTAAGGGTCTTAATCGCCTTCTCACGCTCATTCTTAAACCCGAATACGTCTGCAGCAGTAATACAGCCCAGGCGATTTGCTTCTAGACGGACACTTTCTCCCACCTCTCGCACAAAGGCCAGGAGCTGGCAGAAGCTCAACCTGTTTTTCGGGACCAATTCTGGGACGATCCTATTTTTACCCTTCTCCTCAAAAAAGATTCCAACAGGGTGATGATATAGACGAAGGTGCTTCATAAATAGTGTTTCAAGATCTAAAAATCTCTTTAATCCACTATCCATATTCCTAAATTCTCCTTTAGAGATTCAATTTTTCTATTGAAGACTCTGAATACATAGGAAAAATCTATTATTTTTTCCTATTGTTATTATAGCTAATACCAACATTAAATAGCATCTTTGTTGGATGCAACCCCATAAATATGCCTTGCAAGGTAGCGACAAACTCATTTGATAGGTAATTTAAGAAAAAATTAGATAGAAATCAGTGAGTGCCATTTTTCACGTGAATAGATAAAATTTTCATGCTTTATAGGACAAACTCATTTAATTTCATTCATTAGGCTAGAAATTACTTGTAGGAGGCAAAATGGATATCAATCAAATAGTCTCTGTAGCCAATAGTTTTGTATGGGGTCCCTATATGCTTATTCTCCTTGTGGGAACAGGAATATACCTCACCTTGAGGTTAAAGTTCATTCAATTCACAAAGCTCCCCAAAGCCCTGAAACTTGTGATTTCAAGGCCTGAGGCACAGGGCCAAGGTGACATTCCTCCCCTTCAGGCGCTTACCACAGCCCTTTCTGCCACTATAGGCACTGGGAACATAGCAGGTGTTGCAACAGCCATCTATTTGGGTGGCCCGGGTGCCATATTCTGGATGTGGGTGTGTGCAGTTTTCGGCATGGCCACTAAATTTTCAGAGGCGGTCCTAGCAGTCAAATACAGAAGGGTACTTCCAGACGGCACCATGCAGGGTGGCCCAATGCTTTATATTTCCAATGGGCTGGGGCAAAAATGGCTTGGCTGGCTCTTTGCCCTAATGGGCTCAGTTGCCGCCTTTGGTATCGGAAGCATGGTCCAATCAAACTCAGTGGCAATGGTGCTTAACGAACACTGGTCCGTGCCTTTGCCTGCTACTGGCATCATTTTGGCAATCATGACTGGAATCGTAATTATAGGCGGCATCAAGAGAATAGGAAAAGTTACTGAAAAACTCGTCCCTTTTATGGGAGTCTTTTATGTTCTAGGGGCACTTACCATTCTTTTCCTCCACTTCGAAAAGATTCCCGAGGCACTTAAATTGATCTTTAGCTATGCCTTCACTCCAGTGGCTGCTACAGGAGGTTTTGCAGGTGCCACTGTGGCCCAGGCGATACGGTTTGGGATTGCAAGGGGTGTATTTTCCAACGAATCCGGCCTTGGAAGTGCCCCTATCGCCCATGCCGCTGCAAGGACCAATGATCCAGTGCGCCAGGGTCTCATTGCCATGACCGGAGTCTTTTTCGATACAATCATAATCTGCTCCCTAACGGCACTTGTCATTCTCACTACAGGAGCGTGGACGTCAGGACTCACTTCCAGCGCTCTTACCTACAAGGCATTTGAGATAGGACTTTCTGGAGTTGGAGGTTACATCGTAAGCATTTGCCTTGCCATCTTTGCCTACTCCACCATGATCGGGTGGGCCTACTATGGTGAAGAGTGTGTGGAATACATACTTGGAATCAGGGCGAGAACTCCGTACCGTTATTTATTTTGCCTTGCCATTGCCCTTGGCGCCTTCATGAAGATAGACTTTGTTTGGAACTTTTCAGATACCATGAATGGTGCCATGGCCATACCGAATCTCATAGGTCTCCTTGGGCTTTCCGGGATAATTGTCAAGGAAACTCAGGAAAGGCTTAAGAGCTAAGAGGTAATACGGAAAAAGCACATGAAAATCTCATTTCAAAGACTCAAATTGAATTTTTTACTGGAATATAGACCCCAAAATATCTTATAATAGATAGCAACGGTATTATTAAAGATAGAGTGGTTTTATCACAAATTATGCACTTCAAATGCCTGAGGAAAATAATTTTTATGAATTATTGTATAGTTAGCATGCATCTTTTCCCGTTGTGCCTTCACTCAAAAGGTGAAGTTCAATCCGTGATAAATCCTCAGGCATTTGAAGCCGCAAGGGGCTCGCAATTTTACCGAATCTGCTTTGTTGTCGGGAACTTGAAGTACCAAAGTACGTCTGCGTGCCCTCCGCCTCGCATCTTCGGCAAACTTGCGAGCTGCATAATCTGGTTTTATTCCCGCCTGTATACAGAAACGCTACAAGGCCCTGAGCTATTTTTGGACGTCCTAGACCTATACTCATCCTCCTCTGGCTGGAAATCTGGCAGGCAGGAAAACTGATATGCCAAAGGGTTTAACCCATTCAAATAATTACTAGAGGAGGCAAAATCATGAAAAGACACTTTATAACCGCAATCTTGGTGGCATTTTCGGTCCTGACCCTGCCCACTTTTGTAATGGCCCTAGAGGTAAGCGAGGCAACACAAACATGCCTCGAGTGTCATGAGACTGTAACCCCTGGGATAGTGGCAAACTGGCAAAAAAGCGTGCATGCAAAAACTACTGTAGTAGAGGCACTGAAGAAACCCGCAATTTCCCGTACAATTTCCACAGACAAGGTCCCTACAGGCCTTGGAAAGGTCGTCATCGGCTGCGCAGAATGCCATATCACCAATGCCAAGGCACACAAGGATACATTTGAGCACAACGGTTATCAGGTACATATAGTGGTGAGTCCAGGCGATTGTGCAATCTGCCACCCCCAAGAAGTAGAACAATACAGTAAAAACCTCATGTCAATGGCATACAAGAACCTTAAAGGGAATCCAGTATACCAGGATCTCATGAATTCAATCAATGCTATCCAGGATTTCCACAGAGGAAAGGTCACCTACGCCAAAAAGGTGGATGATAGCACCGAGGCAGATTCATGCCTTTTTTGCCATGGAACCAGGATTGAGGTGAAGGGGATGCAGACCCTGGAGACTGATTTGGGAGATATGGAGTTTCCAATACTCAAAGGCTGGCCAAACCAAGGGGTAGGCAGGATAAATCCTGATGGCACTCATGGATCGTGTAGCTCATGCCACCCCCGTCACAGCTTCTCAATAGCCGTTGCCAGAAAACCCTATACCTGTGCCGAGTGCCATAAGGGCCCTGATGTCCCTGCATACAAGGTTTACACAGTAAGCAAGCATGGAAACATCTACTCTTCCTATGCCACTAAATGGAATTTTTTAGCTACTCCCTGGGTAGTGGGAAGGGATTTTTCAGCTCCTACCTGCGCCACCTGCCACATCAGTCTTATTGCCAATAAAGACGGAGAAGTGATTGTAAAAAGGACTCATCAGATGAATGACAGGAGCAAATGGAGGATATTCGGATTGATTTATGCCCATGCCCATCCAAAATCCTCTGACGTCACCATTATAAAAAACAAGGCAGGGCTTCCGCTTCCTACTGAATTGACAGGTGAGCCAGTATCCGCTGCCCTTATCAATGAAAAAGAGCAGCAAAAAAGGGAGGCAGAGATGCAAAAAGTCTGCCTGTCCTGCCATAGCATGGGATGGGTAAAAGGGCATTTTGAAAGGTTTGACAATACCATTAAAACCACCAATCAGATGACCCTCACAGCAACCAAGATACTCGTTGCCGCATGGGAGAAAAATGTTGCCAAAGGCCTTGCCCAAAAGGACAGTATCTTCAACGAGGCCATAGAGAAGATGTGGGTTGAGCAATGGCTCTTTTATGCCAATTCCACTAGATTTGCTGCTGCCATGGCTGGAGCTGACTACGGAGTATTTGCCAATGGCCGGTGGTACATGTCAAAAAATATTCAACAGATGGCAGATTGGCTAGACTTTAAATTGGCCACTAAGAAGAAAAAATAAGCAAAGTTTCGAGTCCCTTGGGGCTTCACATGTTAAGCTGAACACTTATCTATGCAAAGGGAAGGCCTCTAGTCCATCCCAAGAAATGGGTATCGTCTGAGGTCATCCCTTGTCCAGAGGGACAGACCAGCTCGCTCTCCCACGGTCTCAACAGAGATGATCGCATCTGGGTCTTCGAAGGTGATTTCTCCACTCTTTCCATTTTCTTCCAGTGCCCTAAGGAGTTCTTCATCTAATAGATGTTCCTCGATCTGGCTGGACAGTTGAGTCTTCAAGCCCCTTCGGTGCATACGCACATGGAAACTACGATCAGCTATCTTTGGGAGCCATGAGAGAACGGCTTTGGTTACGTTTTCCTCAAATTCATCAGCCGTTTTAAAATCAAAGGTCTTGGTTGCAGGCACTACCCTAGAAAGAATATGAAGGAGATGAGGATCTTCTGTAACCAAATTGTGAATGGTTTCAAGAAAGCCTATCGGATCTTCTACCTTCATGACTAACACGTTATAAAAACCCGTCTTTGCCATAGGGCCCAGTTTTTTCAATATGTTACGTGCCGTGCCAAACTCCCCTGTGTGAACAGTTATGACTACGTTCCAGTCACGCATAGTACTTTTGATAGATTAAGTGACAATTGTGGCCATAGGATCAGGCCCTGGCCATCATTGCGGCAAGATCGTTAGGTAGTTGGGCTAGAACGTCTTTTATTTCGCCTGGCTGAATTGCCGATTTTAGAACTGAAAAGGTGGCACTCGTATACCTCTCTGCCTCTGTTGCATCTGTTTTCAATAACTCAGCAACGCGTTCTACAAATTCCTTGCGATTCATTTTTATGATTTTTTCCTTTGCTCCCTCAACGATGCCTTTGAGTTCCTGGGGTAGCTGTGAGGCCAGATCAAAAGCCTCGTTTTCGGTCAAACGCTCGGATAGGGTCTTTAGGACCGCATCTGTGACCCATACAGCCTCTTCCTTGTTGGGAAGTTGTGCCTTTTCTTGGACATTTTTAATGAATTCATCTTTCTTCATGGCAATCCCACCTCCTTTTTAGGGAAAAACCTTTTATGGAAAAGGGTTTCATTTAAAGCTGGTCACTGCCCCCCTATAAGTCAATATGAAATAGATATTATTTTTTTATTTAAACACTTTTTTACTTTGACTTGCCTAAACCACTACATTAACCTATTCATAGTTTGGTAAACAAAAAATATTTTCATCGTTAAAAACTCCTTTCCATGGCCTCTATGCCATGGATAAAATAAAGGAGGACAAGATGGGGGTTGGGGAAATTTGCAATCGTGAAGTGGTCATCGTTGCACCAGAAGAAAGCGTTTTGACAGCTACTAGGCTCATGAAAAATCATTCGGTTGGCTGTTTAGTTGTAATAAAAGATGAACGTCCTGTTGGAATTCTAACAGACAGAGACATCGCGATTCGAGTAGTAGCTTCCTCGCTCAATCCTGAACAGACCATTGTTCAAGAGGTGATGAGCTCAAAGCTAGTAAAAATACGGGAAGATCAGGGAATTGGAGATACCATTAGGCTGATGCGTTCTGCTTCAGTGCGAAGGATTCCAGTAGTCAGCGATAAGGACGATTCCCTTGTAGGAATAATAACTTTAGATGATCTCCTTGATCTGATTGCAGAGGAAATGGATGAATTAGTCAAATTGATCCGAAGGCAGCAGGCGCAGAGCTTTCGAGTCTGAATATACGGTGAAAAGTGAAACTTGCCTTATCGTGCAGGTTTTATCCATATGGCCTGGGGACCCTTTTCTCTTTGCTCTCCCTCGTATCTGACTAGGTCTCCTACTTCAAGATCTTTAAAAGGGATAGTTTTAACAGCACTTTGCTGGAAATAGATTTCCTCGCCGTCGGCTCCCTCTAGAAAGCCGTAACCTTCTTCACGGAAGATCCTTTTTATTGAACCAACTGGGTGCATTTCATGAGACTTGATGATTCCCTGACGTCTTCGATTGTATTCCCTGATTTGACGATCCAGTTTGTCAAAGCATTCAACCAAAAGAAGTTGCACCCTCTCACCCTTGCGCTTCACCACAATTGTTTCCCCAGGCACCGAGGCAACTATGTGGATTTCAACATATCCGAGTCGATGATGTTTTGTCCCTATGAGCTCAAACCGTAAGTGATGAATAAGGTCAGGAAAATGTCTCTGGATCTTGGCGATCTCTTCATTTATCTTTTCTTCCCAGTTTGGAAGAAGCGTAACGTTTTTGGCTTCAATATGGACATCCATTTCTCCACCTCCTTTTAATTAAGCTAAGGAGTTATCACTGGATTGCAATACCTAAGCCGCTAGATTAATAATTTAGTAAATGGCTTTTCGCACAAAAAAATAGAAAAACATGTGTGGTCGTTTCGCCTTTACAGCCTCCAAAAAAGAACTACTCGAACACTTTAGTCTCTCCCATGCCCCTCCTATAGAACCCAGCTATAATATCGCTCCAGGCCAGGACATTGCAGCCATAAGACAAGCGGGAAACTCTCGAGAACTGGTTTTGCTCCATTGGGGCCTCATCCCTTCATGGTCTAAAGACAAAAAAATCGCTTACAAGATGATAAATGCCAGGGCAGAGTCAATTAACACCAAGCCTGCATTCAGAAATGCCTTTCGAAAACGTCGGTGTCTCATCCCAGCCACAGGCTTTTACGAATGGCAGAAAAAAGATGGAAAAAAGCAACCATGGTTCTTGCACTTAAAAGGCCAGGAGATTATGGCCTTTGCCGCTCTTTGGGAACATTGGGAGGGAACAGATGGCGAAGTTATTGAATCCTGCACTATCATTACCACTGAAGCCAACGAATTGATAAGACCTATTCACCATAGGATGCCAGTTATTATTGAGAAGAAAGATTATGACATATGGTTGGCTGCCCCAACTTCAAAGATGGCAGAATCGCTTTTAAGACCTTTTCCTAGTAAAAAAATGGTTGCCTATCCAGTCAGTACCTATGTTAACAATCCCCAAAATAATAATCCATTATGTATTAAACCACTAACAAACCGCAAATAAAAAAATTTTTGGCTAGCTTTAACTTAGTTCCCTTGACAAGAGAACAAATGTTCTCTATTCTCCGTCTATGCATCTTACTGAACGGGAACAGACAGTCCTTGAATTCATAAAGGAATTTTACAAACAACATGGCCACAGCCCTTCTATACGAGAGATCTGTAAGGGCCTGGGGCTTAAGAGTCCTGGAAGTATGTACAAGGTGCTAAAAAGTTTAAGAAAAAAGGGCCTTCTTGACATGGATGAAGGAAGAAGGCGTACCATACGGCTAAAGGTGCCTCCAAATTTACGGCACATTCCACTCATTGGAAAGATTGCCGCAGGTCCTCCTATCGAGGCCAATCAGGAGATCATAGAAGAACTTCCATGTGATCCAGGGCTATTTGGTGCATCAGAGTGTTTTGCCCTACTGGTCAAAGGAGACTCCATGATAGGCCAGCACATACGTCCAGGTGATATTGCCATTATAAAGCCAGGGCCAGTTGTAGAACAGGGCACCATAGCTGCAGTAATGGTAGAAGGGCTTTTTCATGAAGCCACACTAAAAAGGGTTAAATGGGATGAAAATTCCATAAAGCTCCTTTCAGAAAACCCTGCCTATCCACCTTTAGTATTCGAGGGAGAAGAACGCAGTAAAGTAACCATACTGGGGATGCTCGTAGGCATTATCAGGCGTTTTTCATGATTGAAGATGCTCACCTCTATGAGGACAGATTCGTAAACCTTGAGGCAGAAAGTGCCTACAGCTTTCTCCACGGCACATATAGGCCGGAAGAACTCGTAAGGGCTATAAAGAGTCTTGGCCAGCGGGCAGTAGGTCTAACAGACAGGTGGAGCATGTATGGATTGGCGGACTTTGTTGTATCCGCGCGAAAAGAGGGAATTCAGCCAATAATTGGGGCAAGGATAATGCTAAAGGACGGTTCATGGCTAAGCCTATATCCCCTTAACAGAAATGGCTTTAAAAATCTAAATGCCATTATTACAAACGGGCTCTTAAGATCTCCTACCCCATTCGTAACATTAAAAGAGCTAAGGGATAAGGCAGACTATCTTATAGCAATTGCAGGCGGACACCTTTCAACGATCAGGGCATTTGCAAGGAAGGGAAATATTGAGGCTGCTGAAAAGGGGCTCTTAGAGCTAAAGTCCATATTTGACCACAATCTCTACCTTTGCCTTTCAAAAAATGTAGAAGATGATCGAGCCACCAACAGACTTTTGAACGAACTAGCAGCGAAACATTCCATTCGGACCATTATATCCAACCCTGTAGTTTACTTAAGAAAGTGTGATGCCTGGCTCCACAGACTGCTCATAAAAATCCAGGTAAAACACCACAAAAGAACAGTAACAGCCCTTGCCGGAGATTCATTTTATCCTCTCACGCTAAAGAAAGCCCTAGAGCTCATCCCCTATGAGAATGCAGCATTAGAAACCATTAAGCTTGCGCAAAGACTAAAGGGATTCAAGATCCTTACAGGCCAATCAGCAATTAGAAGGAATCTGGCACAATATGAGACAGAGAGCGCAAAAGACATATTATGGAGGATGTCTCTTAAAGCATTATCAAGGCGTTACAGTCCATGTGCCCCTGCGTATATCTCAAGGCTATCAAAAGAGATAGAGGTCATATCCCAAAAAGGCCTTTCAAAGATATTTCTTTTAATGAGTGAGATAAAACGGTTCTCAGACTCAAAAGGAATCATTTCCAGTATACGAGGCTCATCAGGAGGGTCCCTTCTCGTTCATCTCCTCCTTGGAGGACCTGACCCCATACGCCACAGGCTCCTTTTTGAGAGATTCATAAACCAGGGAAGAGTCGATATCCCTGATATTGACATGGACTTTGACTCGGAAAGAAGAGACGAAGTCACCCACTGGCTCTTAAACCATGAACCTGAACGCTCTGCTCTCGTTGCCACAATCCATACCTTCAGGCCAAGGAGTGCTGTACGGCTTTTAGCCCGGGCCATGGGATACCCCCTTTATGAGATAGAGAGGCTCACAAAGTGTCTTCCATGGTCACTAAGGGGCATATCCCTTGAAAGGGCCCTTCAACACCTCCCTGAGCTAAAAGACTCCCCTCTTAAGAACGAAAAACACCTCGTCCGTGCAGCAGAACGGCTGGAGGGCCTTCCATTTCAGTCATCTGTGCACCTTGGAGGCGTGGTAGTGGCCCCTGACGATATTCTCTACTGGACTCCCCTCTTTTCTTCCAGAAAGAAATTTCGGGTAACACACCTCGATAAGGATGCAGTAGAGACACTTGGGCTCTTAAAGCTAGACCTCCTAGGCCTAAGGATGCATACAGCCATTAAAAAAGCCCTCGAGTGCATACCTAACCTCAGTAGTCCAGGTGGCCAGACCATCAAAAATATCCCTATAGATGATCGTAAGACCTATGAACTCTTAAGCTCTGGAGACACCCTTGGAGTCTTTCAGCTTGAATCTCCAGGGCAGCGAAACCTTGTTGCAAGACTCCTTCCTGAAAGGTTTGAAGACATAGTAGCTGAAATCTCGCTCTTCAGGCCAGGGCCAGTAAAAAGCGATATGGTGACCAGATACCTAAAAAGGCGACACGGAGAGGAGGCAATAGACTACCTCCACCCAATTCTCGCCCCGATTCTTAAAGAAACATATGGCGTTATCGTGTTTCAGGAACAGGTTCTAGAGATCGTCCATAGGTTTGCAGGCTTTTCATACGACGACGCAGACGCATTTAGACGGGCTATGACAAAAAACCGTTCAAAGCGTGAGATGGAGCGCCTCAAACAGGCCTTTATGGATGGAGCAAAACGCATGGGGCATTCAAAAGAACTTGCGGAAAAGGTCTTCAAGAGGGTATCAGCCTTTGCTGCTTATGGCTTTTGCAAGGCTCATGCAGTGGCTTTTTCTGAAATCACTCTAAAGAGCGCTTACATAAAGGCCCACTACCCAAAAGAGTTTTATATAGGGCTTCTAAATGCAGGCCATGTCGGCTCCTATCCTCCAGGTGTAATCCTGAATGAGGCAAGAAGAAAGGGGATCCCAATCTATCCGCCAAACGTAAATAAGAGCGCTCTAAAATATGCTCCAGAAGGTCCGGGCATACGACTTCCCCTAACAGTCATATACGGTATTGGCCCCAGGATTGCTCAGAGGATAATTGAGGAAAGGGATAGGAACGGGCCGTACTTTGGCATTTACGACTTAAAAGCAAGGACAGGGCTAAATAACGCCGTATTAGATACTCTTTACATTGCCGGTACTATAAAAGGAGCACTTAAAGCCGCATGAATCCCATAGAAACAAACCTTGACTTTCATATATTTGATCTCTGGGTAAATGGTCATCCGCTAGAGTATTTGCGTCCACAGTTAAATGCCCTGGGCTTTTTAAGTAAAAAGGACCTTGAGACCATCCCCAATAATTCAATGGTAAAGGTGGCAGGCGCCCTTGTAATGGTGCATACTCCACCAACACGATCTGGCAAAAGGGTGATGTTTATAACCATAGAAGACGAAACAGGTCTCATTGACCTTGTGGCCTTTGAAGATATTCAAAAGAAGTGGGCAAGAGAAATCTTCACATCTGAAATTTTAGCTGTTGAAGGCATATTGAAAAAAGAGGGCAAGGGGAAAAGGGCTATGTCGATTGTAGTAAAAAGGATCTTTCCCCAAATCCCTTAGTAGCCAAATACCAAAACGATAACAACTTGATTTTGGCTAAATCCTCATATGTTTCTTTCTCACCTTCTCAAAAAGGTCATAGAATATAGGGATATATATAAGGGTCAAAAATGTGGCCACTATGAGTCCTCCTATGGCGACAACCGCAAGCGGAGACAGCCTTTCAAGGCCAAGGGCGCGCTCAGCCGCTATTGGAAGCATTCCCACAATGGTACAGGTGGCAGTCATAAGAATGGGCCTGGTCCTCATCCGAACTGCCTCTTCAATCGCATTCCTGATATTGGCTCCTTTTGCCCTGGCCTGTTCTATGAAATCTATGAGGAGAATGGAATTGTTTACAACAATTCCAGCAAGGAGGATCATGCCCATATTGGCTGGCATACAGGCATGCCTGCCTGCCAGCACAAGCCCCCAAGCAGCCCCTATAAGTGAAAGCGGGATTGCCAGCATTATGGTGACTGGGTTTATCCATGAGCGAAAGGTGGGGACAAGGGTGAAGAAAAGGAGTATGATCGCAAGGCCAAGGGCCTTTCCAAGGCGCTTCCCTGCCTCTTTCATGTTCTTTACCTCACCTTCGTGACTTATTGTGTATCCGGCGGGAAGCGTGAGTCCGCTTAGGGCCTTATCTATCCTTTCCTGAAGATGTGATATGGAAGAAGTTGCCCTATAGCCATAAACACTTATTGTGGGCTGAAGGTCCTGGCGTGTAAACTTTGTCCTCGTATAACTCTTTTTTATAGAGGCCAATTCCCTTAATGGCACTGGCCCATACTTTGATGGAATGTATATCTCACCAATATCCTGGACAGAATCCCTCTTATCCAACGGATACTGTACTCTTATGAGGTAGCCGTCCTCTCCTGGAACCCTTAGCACTGAAGCGGCTTCACCTTTGATGGCGCTTGTAAGCTCTTTTGCGATTTCAGCAGGGCCAAGACCGTAGCGTTTTGCCTTACTTTCGTCAATATCAATTAAGAGCTGAACCTTGTCCATAGTCCATGAACGCGAAACCGTTGTAAGGCCTCGCACTTTCATTAGACGTGCCTTTACTTCGTCTGCAATCCTATCGAGTACCACTGGATCAGGACCTGAAATCATGATATCCACAGGTGCTGCAATGGAAGAAAGTGGTGTGGCGCCAAAGTCATAGACATCAATGCTCTTTAATCCGGGAATATTACTGGTCCTCTCCCTAATGGCATCCTCAATGTCCCATATAGTCTCTTTCCTGTGAAATCTGTCTATAAAATGGACAGTGATTAGTCCCTGTTCTGGGATCCTTCCAGTGCCAAAACTCACTACCCCTGGTTCAGATCCGACGGTAGTGGAGATACTTTCTATACCAGGCATATCCTTTATAACTTCCTCAATGGACTTGGCCACTTCCTCAGTCCTCGTTATAGAGGAGCCAGGAAATGTCTCAAAGGCTATCTTAACAATTCCCGTGTCCATAGGAGGCATGAGATCGCGTCCTGCAAGGGGCATTACAAAACGCATGCTCAGAATAAAAAGGACAATCCCTGGAATTATAAACAGGAGCTTATGACCCAGGGCAAAATTCACAAGGGCCACGAAAAAATCCCTTATGGGATCCACCACATACCTTCCAAAGATCCCCAAGACCATGTCAATCCTGCTCTTTCTGGAGTTGGCCCTAAGAATGTACCTAGTAAAAAGCGGGATGACCGTGACCGATATTATAAAACTTGCAATAAGGGCCAAGGATAAGACAACTGTGAATTGCCTGAGGATCTTCTGAACATAGCCACCAATGAACATGATGGGTACAAGGACTATGATGGTGGTAAATGTCCCAGACCAATCTGCAAGAAAAATTTCACTCACACCGTCAATTATTGATTGGCACAAGGACTTTTTAAGACTGTGATAGTGTCGCTCAATATTTTCAATTACAACTATTGTATCATCGACCAAAAGCCCGACAGCCACAATTACTGCTGTTAGAGTCACTATGTTGAGCTCATAGCCCAGCACATACATACAGGCAAAGGTAAAAAAGTACGTAAAGGGGATAGATATTGCAGCAAGGATAGACATACGGGAATTTGCAAGCATGAGGAAAATAACGCTTACTGTGAGAATGATGGAGTCTCTAAGGGCATCAACCATATTGGAGATGCTAGTCTCGATAAGGCCTTTTTGTGTGTCTACAACTTCAAACCTGATCTCAGGGTACTTTTTCTCAATTTTGGGGAGCGCCGCCTCCACTGCTGCAATGGTTGTTGTGACGTGGCCCTTTTCTGAACGAAGAATATTTAAACCAATGGCAGCCTTGCCATTTCCTCGGAAAAATGACCTACGCTCTGAATAGGAGGTCTTTATATTGGCAATATCACCCAGGTATATCTCTCCTCCGCCCTTGTCTTCACCTACCACGATCTGTTTGAGCTTGGCCTTAGAAAGACGCTCTCCCTGGGTCTTCAAAAGGAGTTCATCGTCTTTTCTGATGATAAGCCCGTTGGGGATGTTCACGTTTTGTGACCTTATGGAAAGGATTACCTCTTCCAGGGAAAGGCCATGGGCATGGAGTCTTGTTGGATCAATTTCCACTGTAATCTCAGGGAAATATCCACCAAACACCTCAACATTTGAGACCTCTGGGATCCTTAGAAACTCCTCTCTTATCTCATTGTCCGCAAGTTGCCTCACCTTCTCAAGGTCAAGTTGGCTATTTTGCCTGGGAACAAGGGCCAGGGTAAAAACTGGGGCAGTTGCATCGCTTACCCTAAAGATCTCTGGAGGACGTATGTCTAGTGGGAGCCTAGATTCAATGCGTTTCAGGGCATTGGCAACGTCTGTAGAGGCGGCATCAAGCCCCTTCTTATACTCAAACTCCACGGAAACCGCTGCCATTTCGTCCTGACTTACAGAACGCACCTTTCTCGCAAGGTCCACTGTAGACAGTTCTTTTTCTACTATACGGGTGACCTTGTCCTCAACGTCTTCGGCTGAGGCTCCAGGCCATGGGATGAGGACAGTTATCACAGGGTAATTCGCATCTGGAAAGAGATTTAAGGGCATGGACCTAAAGGCAATGATGCCCATTGACACTGTGAGCAAGACAATAGAGATGATGAGGTGCGGTTGATCCAGAAATCTCTCGACAATGTTTTTTAGCGCTTGTTTTTTAGTATCCATAATACTTTTTCTAGTGAGAAACCTTTATTTTATCCCCTTCATGTAATCTCAAGAGTGCACTCTCCTGTGCAACCACTACTCGATCACCATCCTTTAACCCTGGTCCTGAAACCACGGCATAATCCTCTCCCTCAAAAAGGACTCGTACTTTTTTGATGTGAACCCTGAGATCATTCCCAATGAGATACAGATAAGACGAATTGGTATTTTCCAAAATGGACCTCAAGGGTACCTTGAACCCATAGACCTCTCCCATCTCAATCCTACAATCTATTACTGCACCCGTGGGAAGGCCAAACGGCTTAGTGGCAACGTCTACTTCGACTATTCCAAGGGTACCCTCGCCTGTTGAAGGATGAATGCGGCTTACATACTGAACAATCTCATTTTTACTATGGCCATTACGTAAGAAAACCCGTGTTCCTTTGAAAACCAAAGGGACCTCATCCTGTGGAATTTTTATCTCAACATAGTAGCCATGGTCTGTGGCCTCCATTTCAAGGACCGTTTTCCCTGGAATTGCGAGATCACCTGGATTCTGGACTCTTTTTGTAATGACCCCGTCGAAAGGGGCAACGAGCCTCGTATAAGATAGAGCCGTACGTGCTGTTTCAAGGGAGGCCTTGAGGGCATTCAACTCTCCTCTAGCAGCATCTAAGGCTTTTTTTGAAATATCAAGGGCTTCCTGACTAATTGCCTTTTCTTTAAAAAGTTTTTCATCTCGTTTGAAGATCTTTTCTTGAGTAACCAGGGCAGTTTTTGCAGCCATGACCCTAGCGGAAAGTTCCTTGATTCTGTCCCTTTCTTCTCTGTCATCAATAAGTACAAGGATATCTCCCTTTTTGACTTCATCGCCCTCCCTACCCCTAACCTCGAGGATGTGTCCAGAGACCCTTGGGGCGATTTCCACTGTGACCTTGGCCCTTATTGTTCCAAGGTAGTATTTTTCAATGGAAAAATTCCCTTCTCTTATGGTAGCGTAATCAACTACGTGGATGGGTTCCTTTGGTGGGGGAATCTGGGATAGTTCCTGTTTTTTCTTTTGGATGAACTTTATACCTCCGA
The DNA here is from genome assembly GCF_001687335.1 of Dissulfuribacter thermophilus. NCBI lineage: Bacteria > Pseudomonadati > Thermodesulfobacteriota > Dissulfuribacteria > Dissulfuribacterales > Dissulfuribacteraceae > Dissulfuribacter > Dissulfuribacter thermophilus. Next base: position 67,329 of record NZ_MAGO01000002.1, read on the forward strand.
CAACAAGCACAACCAGTATCACTAAGAAGATTCCCTTTTTTATGTTGGCCTTGGACATACCTACTCCTTCATCAAGCAAATGGTTTGTCTCACCCAGTACCTGCTAGACAACCACAGACTAATAGAAATTTTTATTCACTCTATTGACTGATTTCATGGTCTATATGGTCCCAGTTGAAAGTGCAAGGTCTGCCCTCGCCCTTTTTAAATCAAAAAGGGCGCGGAGCACATTTGCCCTGGCCTGAAGCCATGCAGATTGGGCAAGCAAAGTGTCTGTAACGGTTCCAGCTCCAGCCTGGTACTTTAGTTCTTCAATGCGGTAGGACTCCTTTGCACTCTTGAGGGCTGCCTTTGCTGCCTCAACCCTCTTTTTTGCCTCGGTAATAGAGGCTATTGCAGATTTTATCTCTCTTTTAGCCAAAAGCCTCGTATGACGTAGTCTTTCTCTTGCAGCGATAACGCGTTCTTTTGCCTCTCTTATCCTTGCAGATATCACTCCGCCGCTAAATATATTGAGCCCAAGGTTAATCCCTGCTGACCAGACCTCCTCAGAGCCTTCAAAACCGCCTCCAGCCCTCCTTCCATAGTCTCCAACTATATCAATAGTCGGCAAATTTAGTCCTTTCTCAAGTCGAACCTTCTTTTCCGCAAGCCTGACCTCTCTCAGGGCTATTTGTACATCTGGTCTATTTTCAACCAAGCTGTCCCAATCACCTTGAATCTCAGGCTCATATAGATCATCTTCGAGGGCTCCTACAACGTCCTCTATCTCTCCAGGATCTCTTCCAATAAGTTGCGAAAGCGTATAAAGCCCCTTTAATATCCCTTGTCTGGTGGAAATCAGTGCCTCTTCCTGGGCCATAACCTGAGTCTCAACTCTCATTACATCTACTGGGGCAAGCCTGCCTACCTTGAGTTTTGAGCGCGAATCATCGAGGAGTCTTTTTAAGGCCATGAGGGTCTCATTTTGTGCCTCTCCAAGACCCTTTAAAAACAGAATCTCATTATAGACGTTTGTTATGTTATATATGAGTTGTTCACGGGTAAGATTGAGTTGTTCCCTTGAGATAAGGGCTGAGATCTCTGATAGGTCAACCTGAGTTCTAAGCCTACCACCAACAAAGATTGGTATCTTGATGCCAATCCCAACCCTATACTGATCTCTTGAAAATTCTGGAATTGCCCCATGAAAACTCTTGATAGGAACCACTACCTGAGGATCACTAAACCTAAAATATGATGTATAAGCATCAATTCTTGGAAGAAGTGCCCCCTTGGCAGCACCTAACATGGCCTTTGTTGCACGGACTTCGCTCGACCTTGATTTTAAAAGCGGGCTTTCTTTAAGTGCAATCTCTATAGCCTGTTTGAGGCTAATGCCCTCTTTTGCTCCTGCCTCTGATGAAAATGAAAGATTAAAAACTATAGTCAGTACATAGAATATGCACCAGCACATAAAAGATTTCATAATGACAGATTCTCCCTAAGAGAGCATTCTCTTTATCTCCTCTACACTAAAGAGCTTTCCATAGCCCACCACCTTACCATCCACAACTAAACCCGGTGTACTAATTATGCCATAACCCATAATACGGCTCATGTCTGTAACTTTCTCAATCTTGGCATCAAGACCGAGCTCTTTGAGCGCTTGCCTTACATTTTCCTCAAGATTTTGGCACCTAAGACAACCTGGACCCAATACTTCAATTTTCATTTTTTTAAACCTCCTTTTTTAAAACTTAAATCCTACAATTAGCGAATTTGCCCAAGATCATTTCAGGACTCCGTCAAAGTAGATAAATCTGACTACGTTCTATGTTCTATGTTCCTTCAACTCAACACTCAAAACTCAAAACTTCTGAAATGCTCAAAACTCAAAACTTCCAAATATCTCACCTGTAATGGTGGCAAACACTATTACGAGGGTCACATAGGCAATAGTCTTTTTAGTACCCATAACGCTTCTAATTACCATCATATTTGGAAGTGACACAGCAGGCCCAGCCAGAAGGAGTGCAAGGGCAGGACCCACGGCCATACCAGAATGTAAGAGCCCTTGAATTATCGGAACTTCAGTAAGCGTTGCAAAATACATTAGGGCACCCATTACAGAGGCAAACAGATTTGAAAAAAGTGAGTTTGTCCCCACAAGAGAGGCCACGTATTCTTTACTTATGATCCCAGCATCATCTCCAGGACGCCCTAGGAAAATACCAGCAAAGAATACTCCAAGGAATAGAAGTGGGAGGATCTTTCGAGCAAGTATGTACGAGGATTCAAACCACTGCCTTGGAAGGCCGCCAGCAAAATAAAGTACAATGGAAAGCCCAATAGTACCTATACCAAAAGAAAGTTCAGGAGAATGGGTAAAAAACGCTACAAAAGCCACAACTATACCAAGCATTATTACAAAGAGAGATCTTATGCCGTGGAATAAAGACAGTTCTATGCCGAGTAATATCCCAAGTCCCCCTGTTATGTACCATTTCATTTTAAAAATATCGTTCCAAATCCCTGCTCCACTACCCCATGTGGCAAAGATAAGTATGAGCACAAGGGTTGCTATGACTGAAATGGTCTCATAAATGGGACGACTATTTAAATTATCAGGGCAAGCCATTTGGCCTAGCCTTTTTGCATCGCTCTCTTTAAAAAGGGCTGCCATCGAGAGTCCCACAAATAAACTTGCAACAATGGCCCCAATTGCCCTCCCCAATCCTATGTCAAACCCTAGAACCCTTGCAGACAGTATGATGGCAAGGATATTTATGGCGGGTCCTGAGTACAAAAAGGTTGTGGCTGGCCCTATTCCAGCCCCCATATTGTAGATTCCAGCAAAAAGCGGGAGTATTGTACAGGAACAGACTGCAAGTATTGTCCCAGACACCGCTGCCACCCCATAGGAGGCGAACTTTGGGGCCTTGGGTCCTAGGAACTTGAGTATAGACTCATCTGAGACAAATACTTCTATTGCACCTGCTATAAAAAAGGCTGGAATCAGACAAAAGATCACGTGTTCTTTTGCATAATCGTGGACAAGCAGCACACCTTGATTTACAGCCCTGAGAAAACCATCACCTCCTGGGAGCCAGTAAAATACTAAAAACGTGCCTATACCTAAAAAGATGATGGGAAATTCTCTACGCCAGTTCATATTAAGACATCCTCTTATATTTTATTTTTTATATATAGCCATATATCTATATATTGCAAGGAATTTTTTCTTGAGGATGTATGAATTAGAAGGGCTATATTTTTTTCATTATCTCCCTTAAAAACTTGGGAAGATCTGATGGTTGTCTTGAGGTAATGAGATTTTCATCGACTACCACCTCTTTATCTTGATAAAACGCACCAGCCTCCTCTAATTCTGCGGAAATGGATTTATAACAGGTAGCACGTCTGCCCTTTAAAACACCAGCAGTCACGAGCAGTAGGGGGCCATGGCAAATGGCTGCAACTGGCTTTCTTTGTAGGAAGAAGGACTTTACAATCTCAATAGCTACTCCTTCCCGCCTCAGTTTTTCTGGGGCCTTTCCACCTGGAATTATTAAAATCTCATAGTCTTTTGGGTCAATGTCATCTAACTCTCTGTTCACCTCCACCTCATATCCATGCTTACCCTTTATCTTTCCTGTTCTCATAGATGCGACATCCACCTCCACCTCTGCCTCTTTTAATCTATAGTATGGAACGAGCAGTTCTGAATCTTCAAAGTTGTCTGCACTTATAATAAGTGCCCTTGGCCGTTTATTTTTGTTTTCAGGCATGTTTTCACCTTTCATTGAATTTCCAATATCCTTTATAACCAATCATCCTTAATTCTATATTCATATCGCATGTAGTGTAAATCAAAATTCACCCTCAAACTGAGGCCATATGCCAACAAAATTGTTCGGCGTTTGAAATACAAAATTTGGGGAAAAACTTACATTGTCAAATAGAATGTGATAATCTTTTTAAAAAGAAGAGGTATTCTTTTTCCACTGGCTACTCCCATAGACTTTTGAAGCCCAAAGAGGCAGTTCCTCATTCTCACTAACTAGTTAAAGTAAAATCCTTGATCAAGGCCTAATTCAAGTGACTAAAACGAAAAAAAGAAACATAAAAATTAAGATAGCAGTCGTCGCAATTATAGGTACGCTGATAATCCTATTTTGGTACTTTGATCTCAGGGCCTATCTTACTCTCGATTACATAAAGGCATCCAAAGAAAAATTACTCACTCTATACGAACAAAGACCATTATTTGTAATTTCCACCTATATGGCGATCTATATCGTGACTACTGCCCTTTCCCTTCCAGGGGCGACAATTATTACTCTTGCAGGGGCAGCGATATTTGGGCTCCTAAAGGGCACGTTAATCGTATCTTTTGCAAGTACCATTGGAGCAACACTTGCATGTGCTGTATCGCGTTTTGTGTTGAGGGACTGGGTCCAGGCAAAAATTGGCCCTCGGCTAAAAAAGATCAACGATGGCATTGAAAAAGAAGGGATTTTTTATCTCTTTACCCTTAGACTCGTTCCACTCTTCCCATTCTGGGTGATCAACCTTGCAATGGGGCTTACCAATATACCTTTAAGGACCTTCTACTGGGTCTCGCAGTTAGGCATGTTACCAGGGACCATAGTATACGTGAATGCAGGTACTGAGCTTGCAAAAATAGAATCCCTCGGGGACATCATGTCCCCAAGGCTGATCATATCCTTTGCCCTCCTAGGACTCTTTCCCCTTATTGCAAAAAAGGTTTTAACTTACATCAAAAACAAAAGAAGAACTTAAAGAAGCTGATATTTTTATATTATCCTTTTGTCCCACTCTTTCTTGGAATGGGCAGAAACTCTACAGCCGGTTCTCTGCGCACAGGCTGTGGATAAAGGCTCATGAGCTGATAGACTTCGTCTGGCATGTCTTCTCGGACATTCAGACCTAGCTCTTTTGCCTCTTCAAAGGTAATAGGATGATCATGGGTCCATTTGCCCTGGGTCATTATCATTGACAGTTCCTCGGCCTTCTTATCGTCATAACGGCCCTTCAAAAGTTCTAAAACCGATGCTTTCATTTGCTTAAGGGCCTTTTCAGCCATATCTGCCATTATGATACTCTGGTCATCTACCTCATTAATTGGCTTTTTCTTAACGACTTCCACGATCGATGCAGCAGGAAGATTATTCAATTGAGGATCTACTGGCCCTAGTACTGCGTGTCTGTCCATAACGATCTCGTCTGCTGCCAGGGCAATTAGGGTCCCGCCACTCATGGCATAATGGGGTACAAAGGCTGTGACCTTGGCCTTATGGTTCTTTACAGCGCGGGCAATCTGCAGTGATGCCAGCACGAGTCCACCTGGCGTGTGGAGGATTAAATCAATGGGCACATCTGAATCGGTCATGTGTATGGCACGAATGACCTGCTCTGAGTCATTGATATCTATAAATTTCATCACTGGAAACCCAAGCAGGCTCATGGTCTCCTGTCGGTGAACAAGGAGTATTACACGAGAATTTCGCATCTTTTCAATACGTTGAATGGCTCGCTGACGAGCTGCTTCAAGCATCTTTTGCCTAAACACTGGCTGAAGGGCTGCTGCCATAAAAAAGAACCAGAAAATGTCAAGTCCGTTCATAATACCTCCAAATTATCCCAAATTATGCAATTGGCGAGTTTGCCCATTTGCTCCCTTTTGCCGTCCATAATTTTGGATTATTGGTTACCATCTATCGTATGGATCCAAAAGGCCAAAGGTCCTGTATTCGTCCTTAAAACGCTTGCAACTCCGCTGGCGCGACAAAATAAACAATCTATTGGTCAGCATTCCAAACAAAAAACCTCCCACATGGGCCCACCATGCTATGCCTCCTGAAGAAACCGGGGAGGCCAGGGAAAGAGCTCCGCTAAATACCTGCTCGAGGAACCAAAATGCCAGATAAAACAGTGCTGGGACTTCAAAAAATAAAGGGATAAAGAAAACAGGGAAAAATATGACTATTCGAGCTTTTGGGAATAAGGTGTAGTAGGCGCCCATTACTCCCGCAATAGCTCCAGATGCCCCAATGATAGGCACAGTAGAATTTGGATTCACAAATATGTGGACAAGGCTTGCTGCAATGCCGCTGACTATATAAAAGAACAAAAATCTCCATGGCCCCATGACATCTTCCACATTGTCACCAAAAATCCAAAGAGTCCACATGTTACCGAAGATATGGATCCAGCCTCCGTGTAGGAACATACATGTCAAAAAAGGCCATAATCCCAATACATCCAGCCCAAGACTCCTAGCCCAATCAGGATGAGTCACCTTGGCTGGAATAAGACCAAACATAAAGAAGAATTTTTCGAGCACGGGGCTTGGGAGAGTTGTCTCGAAAATAAAAATGAGGGAATTAAAGATTATTAGCCCCCAGGTAACGATAGGAGGACAGCGTCTTGGGGTACTGTCTTGTAATGGAAACATTGTCAGTAATTATAGGGTGAACTATATTCTAATGTCAAGAAAGTACTTCTTCCCTATAAGCTTCTTTAGCCATACAGCTAGTAACCCTGAAAAGGCCACTGTCTCCCCAATTGCAGCCACTGCTGCTTTATCACCGACCTTTACTGTTAATCCCATGTATTGAAAGTCAGGGGTCTTCAGCTTTTCTCCCTTCACAAGCCTTGGGAGATTGCTACCTAGGAACTTGCCCTGTTGCACAGCAATTTGACCGAGCATAGGCTGATCAGTTCCTGCGCAATCACCTGCAAAAAATACATTTGGAAAGTCTTCACTTCGGAGATACGGATCCACTATAGCCCGTCCGAAGCGGTCTGTGGAAAAACCGCTCTCTCGAACAAGACGGGAGGCCCTGACTCCCATAGCCCAGATTACAAGATCTCCTGATATGCTTTCTCCGTCCTGAAATGTTACTGTTCCATCTACTACATCTTTAACGGGTCTGCCTGTAATGACATTTACTTCGAGTTTCTCAAGGGCCTCTCTGGCCTCGTTCCTTGCATCGACAGGAAGTGTCGGAAGAATCTCCTCTGAGGCCTCGATGATCGTGATATCAAGGCCTAGACGTTTAGAGATCCGTCCTATCTGACCTGCTGTCTCGACTCCTACAAAACCTCCTCCACAGATTATGATTTTTTTTGCGTCGTCAAAAATCCTCTTTCTGATCTCAAGGGCTGATGGTAGATCCCGAATTACAAATGCGCCCTTTTGGGGAAGGAAAAAATTAGGCTCCCATCCAAGGCATATTATTGCGTAATCGTATTCACAGATAATTTTTTCGCCCTCGAAAGATCTGAGAACCACATGGGAATCCTTTGGAGAAATAGACTCGACAGTTGCAGGCAAAAAATTGTTAAACATGTTTGATAACCAGAGAATTCCGTCTTCATCTCTGATATTTCCCGTAACTAGGTCTGGAAGAAGAGCGGTCAGGGTCTGATATGGTCGGTTGTTGACTATGATAAAATCCTCACCCTGCCTCATCAATCTGTAAGCTATAGGGACTCCAGCATATCCTCCACCTAGAATCACAAACTTATGTTTCATTTCGCTTCCTTCCTTCTCTTAATTTTAAATTTATAACAACTCCAAACAAATAGTTTTTTTCTGGCATTCACAATGCGGGATTCAGGTTCCAATTGAAAAGAATCTTCCAATAGATACTATCATAAACGAAACTATCCATGCAAGGACCATGAGATAGCTTACAGAAAACGCGGTCCAGGCATAGGAGCCAGTCTCACGCCAAATGGTTGTAACTGTCACCATACATGGGACATAGATAAGGACAAAGACCATAAATGCATAGGCCGTCAATGGAGTGAGCCCACTTTCCCTCAAGGCCTTCCTTAATGAACCTGAATTTTCATCCTCGCCTCCGGCCTGATAAAGGACGCCCAGAGTACTAACAACTACCTCCTTTGCAACAAATCCTGTGATAAGGCTGATGCCAAGCCGCCAATCAAATCCAAGGGGCTTCAATACCGGCTCAATAAAATGGCCCATCCGCCCTATATAGCTATGGGTAAGCTTTTCTTGATGCATTTGGACCTCGAGCTCTTGGAGCCTCTTTAATAGGCTGTCCTTGGCCTCTACATCAAGAGAATTCTGAGCGAGTTTTGCCTCAATCCCCCTGATTTCTTTCTCATAATCCATTGAATAAGGGACATCTTTAGGAAATGAGCCAAGAAACCAAATTATAATGGAAAAAACAAGGACAACGCCGCTCATTTTGCGGAGGAAGATCTTTGCCCTATCCCACATGTGAATCAAAAGACTCTTAAAAGTGGGCAATCTATACGGAGGCAACTCCATTACAAATGGGGCGGCATCTCCTTTAAACAAGGTCTTTGAAAATAGCCTACCAACCAATACAGCAAGAATAATTCCTATTAAATAGACACTGAAGATAACGTTTGCCTCTCGGCCCTGAAAGAATGCCCCTGCAATGAGGACATAAACAGGGAGGCGAGCAGAACAGCTCATTAACGGATTGATGAGAATAGTGAGGATACGGTCCCTCCTACTCTCCAGAGTTCTCGCTGCCATAATTGCCGGCACATTACAACCAAAGCCCATGAGTAGTGGTATGAAGCTCTTTCCATGAAGGCCAAGGGTATGCATGACCTTATCCATGATAAAGGCAGCCCTTGCCATATATCCACTATCTTCAAGGATACTAATGCCCAAAAACAAGAGAAGTATGTAGGGTAAAAAGACTAAAACCCCACCGACGCCGCCGATAATTCCGTCAACAATAAGGCCTTGAAGGTCTCCTGGTGGAATGTAAAGCGTGGCCCAGTAACTCAAGGCCTCTAGGCCCTTCTCAATCCAGGAGACTGGATACTGGCCTAGGGTAAATGTCATCTGGAACAAGAGGTACATAAAAAGCAAAAAAACTGGATATCCCAGGAGCCTATTGGTCACGACCTGATCGATGGTATCGCTAATGGTCTTCTTCGCCACTGAGGAGAGCTTCATAGTCTCCTTCAAAGCCCCTGAGATGAAGCCGTATCTTGCCTCTGCAATTATGGTTTCTGGCTCGTCATCAAATATCGATGAAATATGTTGGGCGCTTTTCCTCACCTGCTCCAGGATCTCAGCTGCAGCTGGACTCCCCTCTATCCATTTGATAACCTGGGGATCTCCTTCAAGGAGTTTTACCGCAGTCCACCTGGGATAACAGTGGGAGGTTATCTGAGGATCCTTTTTTAATACCTCTCGAATCAACCGGATCTCTTCTTCTACTTCACTCCCGTAATTTACATGTATATGTCGCGCTACTGGATCTACATCCTGTGCTACCTCAAGTACCTTGTCTAACAGGGCGTGAATCCCCTCACCTTTCGTTCCCACTGTCTCAATTATTGGAACTCCAAGGAGTCGAGAAAGATGAGAGTAATCAACCACAATCCCGCGACTCCTGGCTACATCTACCATGTTCATGGCAAAAACGAGCCTTATATTCAATTCTATAAGCTGGGTGGCAAGATAAAGGTTTCTCTCAAGGTTTGAGGCATCGATGACGTCCACAACGACGTCTGGCTTTTGATCAAGAATGTAGTCTCTTGCTACGAGTTCTTCTACTGAATAGGCCGTAAGTGAATATATGCCAGGGAGATCTACTACCTTAATCGTATTTCCCTTATAGGTAACCACACCCTCTTTCTTTTCTACAGTAACCCCTGGCCAATTCCCTACCTTTTGCCGCGCACCTGTAAGCTGATTGAAGATAGTAGTTTTCCCGGCATTGGGATTGCCGCAGAGGGCAATTGTAAGCTCCATTAATCCTAGAGGCTCCTTTCGAATCTGTATGCTGTAGCCTTTAAAAATGCCACCTTTTTGCCTTCCTGATTGAAAACCCTGATGCAATACACACCAGTTGTGTTTCCGAGGTTTTCCTCTTCAGCAACTGCCCTGAGCTCTTCACCTAATTTAGCTGGTCTTAAATAATTTATTCCTACCTCAAGAGCAAGGGCTTGTCTACCATGACTGTTACACGCAAGAGCAAAGGCAACGTCGGCTAACGCGTAAATGGTGGCACCGTGGCATAGACGTGCGGCATTCAGGTGTTCTTCCTTTACTTTCATGGATACTACAGCAGAACCTGGCTCTACCTTCTCGATTTTCATACCAAACAAAGATATGAGCCTATCGTTCTCATTGATAAGATTTTTAACTCTTTCGATGACTTCTTGAGTTGCACCATTCATATTCCATACCTCTCCTTTTTATCGAATTGCCCAAGGTTTCTCCTCCATTTCCACATAAAATTGGCCTTGATATCCGATGGGACCATCAGTGTGACACTTCTCAAAATGGTAGTGAGCCTTGGATATAAAAATGACGTCTTTAGAAGCGTACTTTTGTTTGGAAGTAGCACTGTCAGTAAAAAACAGACAATCCCAACTAGGATCATTCCTTTTACAAGACCTAGAAAGACCCCCAGGGCACTGTCTATCCAGCTAAGCCTCAATGCCTTGATCATGAACCTTAATAGATGACCTGTTATGATAAAAAAGACATATACGCAAAGGTATATTAGGATAAAGGCAATAAGGAAACAGGCAATAGGATTGTCTATAAAAAAACCGAGTCGATGGGCAATCAAGGGGTGAAAATTTATTGCTGCCCAAAATCCTACTAGGATACCAATTATGCCAGTAAAAGACCTTATGAACCCCAAAAATATACCCCTTAAAAGGCAATAGAGGATTATGGAGCCAAGAATAAGGTCCAAAAGATTTAGATGGACTCCAAAGATGTCAAAAACAATGTCAAAGGTCACGATTTTTCCTCCTAAGTTCCCTCAATAGAAGTTTTGCCTCTCGAGAGAGTTCAAAATACGTATGATTCATATGCTTTGGCCGTCTAAGCCCCTTTTTCATCAAAAAAGTCCCCTTAACTCTCTTTAACCACCCCAATCTTTCAAGCTCCCCCAACTCCTCCATTACTTCTGCCAAGGGCAAATTTAACCTTCTGGAAATAAATTTTGCGCAGTCCGGTCCGGCTTGTTCAATGTCAAGGACAATATCACGCTGTACCTCTGTAATATTTCCAAGAGACATGAATCGAACTCCTCATTTCAAAAGACTTGGTCTAAGCGCATAAAATACGCCTATCTACCTCTAAATCCTAACCCTTCGATTCCATCAAGTTTCTCTTTGCCAGTATGGCAGATGCATTCAAACCATCTTCAAGGATCTTCCTGTATTTTTCAAGATGATTACCCTTTACCTCTTTTGGCACAAGAATTGGGTCCCCCAAGGTCACAGACACCCTTGAAAAAGGATATGGAATAACGAGTCTATCCCAGGTGTTAAGCCGTTTCGCTTTTGATATTGCAACCCCCAGTGGAAGTATGGGAGCATTGGTTAATCGGGACAGGACTAGGGCCCCAATCTGGGCCTTTTTTGGAGGACCTTGAGAACCGTCAGCCACAATACCTGCACCAACGCCCCTTTCTTTTATGTATTTAGCCATTTCCATTATGGCCCTTTTGCCACCTTTGTATCTTGAACCCCGTATTGGGTGTTGTCCCCAACACCTTAGGGCCCTGGCAACCCATTCACCATCTTTACTCCCGCTTACCATTATCACCCCTGGTTTCTTTCTAAAGTGATATAGTCCGTAGATGAGATCTCTATGCCATAAGGCAATTATATATGGTTGACCAGAGGCGATTAAACTTTGAGCTCTGTCACTATATATGATTTTGGGCCTTAAGGTATAAAGCCACAGCTCTATAAACTTGATTGCGATTCTGTACAATTCGTACTCCTCTAATTTAATTTCAAACTAAATCCCTCATGCCAAATGCCCGAAAATCATCCCAGATTATGCACTTCAAATGTCTGAAAAAAGGATTTTCTATGAATAATTCAATAGTTATCTGCATCTTCGGCAAACTTGCGAGCTGCATAATCTGGGATCATAACCCTTAAAAGGCTTGAGCGCAGCACCAAAATTTTTTGCCCTTCAAAACTGTGGGCTTATAAATATTGATGAAGGTACCCTGCCTCTCTGGTAGAGTCGGCAGCTATAGAAATCAAGATTAAAGAAATAAAATCTGTTTTGCCATTAAGGACAATAGGTCTATTGCATCTTTGTAGTCAATAGAGTATTAGAATCAAAAATATTTATACCTAAATCCTGCACGGCAAAAGTGGGCAAAAATGACTTATTTACGATTTTATAGAATACTAGCTAACATCTGGCTATTCACTAAATTCACTTTTTGGGTGAATCCATATTTTGTGTTTTTTGCCCCCTTTTGCCACCCTTAGGGATTGCCGATTTTGCCAAGTCTGCTGTCCTATGGGCAATAGAAGTGCTCAAGGACATCCGCAGGCCCTCCACTTCAATCTTTGGCAAACTCGGCAATTGCAGGATTTAGCTTATCCCCAAAAGGATCGACACATATGGGAGAAAAAAGTAAATTTCTGTTCAAGGATGCCTTAAAAAAGCTAGAGAGCATTGTTAACGAGCTCGAAGACGACACCATTGACCTTGAAGACGCCCTAAAAAAATACGAAGAGGGTGTAAAACTCGTAAGACAGTGTAATGAATACCTTGAAAAGGCAGAGTTAAAGCTCAAGGAACTGGAAAAAGATCAACAAGGACGACCTGTAATTAAGGAAATGGAAGGATATGAATCCGCCTTTTAACCTAGATTCCTTTGATTTGAAGGGATATTTAAACGAACGAGCTAAGCTTGTTGAAGAATGGCTAGAGGCCAATCTTCCTACTCCCGTTGGTCCGCATGCACCACTTATTGAAGCCATGAGATACAGCGCCCTTTCTGGTGGGAAGAGAATCAGGCCCATTCTCCTCATGGCAGCTGTGGATGCAGTTGGTGGAAATGGTCCACAATACATCGCAGCAGCATCTGCTATAGAATGCATCCATACATATAGCCTCATTCATGACGACCTACCTGCTATGGATGATGACGACTTGAGAAGAGGAAAACCTACCTGTCATAAGGTATTTGGAGAGGCTATGGCAGTTCTCGCTGGAGATGGCCTTTTAAACTTTGCCTTTGAAATTCTCTCTAGAACTCATCTATACCCAGGTGTATCCGACCGCATCGTACTGGAAGTCATAAGAGTCATTGGAGAGGCCTCTGGAATAAATGGTATGGTAGGAGGGCAGGCTGCAGACGTACTCATGGAAGGTAAAGAGGTTGATGAGAAGACCCTAAACTTTATTCATACACACAAGACAGGGGCATTGATAAGGGCATCGTTGAGATCCGGTGCCCTCTTAGGTGGGGGAATGGGCGAAAAAGTGGAGGCTTTAACCCAATTTGGCTATTTCCTAGGCCTGCTTTTTCAGATAAAAGATGATCTATTAGACATAGAAGGTGACGAGAAGGTTGTGGGGAAACGCCTTGGAAAAGATGCCAAAATGAAAAAGGCAACCTACCCCAGCATCTATGGGATCGAGGCAACCAAAGAAAAAGCCAAAAGCCTTTTAGAACAAAGCCTTAATTTATTGAGTGACTTTGGGAAAGAGGCAGATCCACTACGCGCCATTGCCCAATATGTAGTGAACAGAACGAGGTAACAAAAAATGCTTGAGCAGATTCAATCCCCACGGGACATTAAAAAATTAAATTTAAAGGATCTCAACACATTATCCAAAGAGATTAGAAAAAAAATAGTTGAGACCGTATCTGTTACCGGGGGACATCTTGCCCCAAGCCTTGGAGTCGTAGAACTGACCCTTGCCATACACTACGTTTTCGATGCCCCGCTCGACAGAATTATTTGGGACGTTGGACACCAGGCCTACGCACACAAGCTCATAACCGGCAGATATGAAAGCTTTCATACATTGAGACAATATGGAGGTATAAGCGGGTTTCCTAAAAGGAGTGAAAGCCCATATGACTGTCTGGATACCGGACACAGTTCCACCTCCATCTCAGCCGGTCTTGGAATGAGTACTGGCATTAGCCTTCAGAAAAAAAATTCTAAAGTGGTAGTAGTCATAGGCGATGGCTCTATGACCGCAGGACTTGCCTTTGAGGGACTCAATAATGCTGGCCATCTAAAAAAGGACCTCATTGTAATCTTAAACGACAATGAGATGTCTATTTCCCCCAATGTTGGGGCCCTATCATCATTTTTGAGTAGAAAGCTCACTGGCAGACTTGTTAGGAGGTTTAAGCAAGAACTTGAATCGTTTCTAAAGCGTTCAGAGGTAGGAGAGAATATCTGGGCAGTATTGAAGAGGAGTGAAGAGTCCTTAAAGGGCCTTTTTACCCCTGGAATGCTCTTTGAAGCACTTCAATTTGACTACATCGGCCCCATTCCCGGACACAATATTGAAGTGCTCATTGAAACATTGAAAAATATAAAGGATCTGGATGGACCAATACTCCTACATGTCATAACGAAAAAGGGAAAAGGATATCCTCCAGCAGAACGACACCCTGAAAGATTTCATGGCACAGGCCCCTTTGATCCAATAACCGGAGAACCCAAAAAACCCGCAAAAAAACTCCCACCAACCTATACAGAGGTCTTTTCAAATACGTTGGTAGAACTTGCAAAAGAAGACAAACGTATCTGTGCCATCACTGCTGCCATGCCCTCAGGCACAGGGCTCAAGAAATTTCAGGAAGAGATCCCTGAACGATTTTTCGATGTAGGCATTGCTGAACAGCATGCAGTCACCTTTGCAGCAGGTCTGGCCCTAGAAGGCTTAAAACCTGTATGTGCAATATATTCAACCTTTCTACAAAGGGCGTATGACCAGATAATTCACGATGTATGCCTTACATCACTCCCAGTGGTGTTCGCTATAGACAGAGGGGGGCTTGTTGGAGATGATGGCCCAACCCATCATGGTGCCTTTGATCTGTCATTTTTGAGAGCCGTTCCCAACCTCGTAATTATGGCCCCAAAGGATGAAAATGAATTGAGACACATGCTTTACACAGGCTTCAAGTTGGATTGCCCTGTGGCCATAAGGTATCCCAGAGGAAGAGGACTGGGGGTCGACCTTGAAAAAGACTTCAAGACCCTTGAGTGTGGTAAAGCGGAAGTCATCGAGGATGGCAATGACGTAACAATAATAGCAGTAGGACACCACGTTCAAACTGCGCTCACTGCCAGAAAGATCCTATTAAAGGATGGATTTAGGCCAACAGTCATTAATGCGCGATTTGTAAAGCCAATTGACGAAGATCTAATCATCCATTACGCCAAGATGACCGGCCATGTAATCACCATTGAAGAAAATGCCCTCATAGGAGGCTTTGGTTCCGCTGTTTCCGAACTTCTCATGGACAAAGACGTTTCTGAGGTTAAAATGAGGCGCCTTGGTCTTCCAGACAGATTCATAGAACACGGAGACCAATCTATCCTAAGGGAGACGCTGGGTCTGGATGCCAGATCCTTGGCGTCTGCAGCTAGGGAACTCCTGAGGAAGTAGAGAGCTTTTTCTTAGAATGGACAGGAAAAATCTGCGTAAAAATGACAGCTGGATCTTGGCCCTTGACCTCTTGAGACAACCGATCTGGCCCCTAATTAGGCTTGCTCATATGCTATTTTTAGCAGGAGGTTATGACGCCCCAAAGGATTTAATCAATGATTTACCATCCCCTTTGGATACCGGCTCCCTAGTCTACGAAAACCCTAAAGAAAGGCTTTACAACTACTTGGATATATTGGAACCACTCGTTTTAGGTAAGATTCCCACCCAAAAAATTTTGGGAAATGATTCAGAAGAGTTGGATCCCATTGAAACATCCCTAATTTTTTACCATCAAAAGGTACTGGAAAGAGAACTTGAGACCATCAACAGTCTTTTGTGCGGCCCATGTAACTGTCACCTTTGTTGTATTGGCCCAGGTGCTCACGATAAAAATCTCTTTTTTGAGATCCCTTTAAGAAAAGACGAATTGAGCCTCTTTAATGTAGATGTCATATCCACTCAGGCCTCAAAATCCATGAGTCCATATGATGACAATTCCTTACTCATCAATGGGGTCCCCTTTTTCGAACTGGGGCCAATAATTATCGAATGGAAAAGAGGCCATAGCCTTATCCTTTCAAGGGAATCCATTTGTCCAAATCTCGATGCTTCCCTTGGATGCAAAGTCTACTCAAAAAGACCGATAACCTGTAGAAGACCCCAGATATTTGCATATGTAATCGAGGAGAATTCAAAATCAGGGACCTTTCAATTCCAAGGGAAACTCCTGGCAATACTTGATTGTCCATATGTCCCAGAGCTCAGACAAGAAATACATCAATACGCCTCACTCAACGAACTAGATGTCATCCTCACAAAAAATCGTTGTTAATTGGGGTTGACATTTTAGTATTGATTCTTATTTTCATGTAAGCTACTTTTTTTCACAAAAAAAATAAACAAGAATAAAAAACTGAGTAGGAAGGTAGGAAAAATGCAGTGTCTTAAAAATCCAAATCGCCCAACTCAGCCAGCAATTTGTGCTAATTGTAGGAGAAAGTGTGAAAAGGCCGGGAAAAATAGACGCTATCAGACATTTCTAAAGGCAGCCTTAACCAAAAACGAAAAGGCAAGTGGGCAATAATCGACATTATGAATACTGTTCTATTAGGGCGTCTATATCAAGGTCTGATCCACCCTGATTGGAGGAGTTTCGCTCCTTCAAATGGTTGTTTTGTGCTTCAAAGTCCTCTAGTCTTATAAATTCTGTCTGTTCCATATTCATTTCAACGTAAAATGCACTATTGTTTTCGGTCTTAAATGAGAGCCTCCTACATACTGGCCTATCCAACATCGTAGCAATACTCATGGTGATTGCAGAACTAATTGTTATGGCCTTAGGCTGGTTGTTGGAGGCGCTCAGACCATACTCTTCTTCAACCATCCTCCTGGCAGTACCTATGATTTGATTTACCATTTCACCAATGAAGTTTACCACCTCATCTGCATCATAATCTTGTGCCATCTCCTCTTGGGGAAGTCCCATAAAGGACATGGCCTTTTGGTATAGCTCCAATGCTGCTTCAGCAGAAAAGTTCATTATAAATAGGCCTGAATAGTCACCTGAAAATTGCACAAAGCATCCGAGATCGGGCTTGAGACTGATATTTGGAACGTTCTGAATCGTTGGCGAATATCTAATCTTTGAGCCTGTATTCTGCTCGAGGACATGTTTGACTGCATTACAGCAAATTTGGGCAACCCTATTTATGGTCTTGACCTTAGGCATACTACAATTAGTTTCCTTTCCAATCTTCAAAGTCGTCTTGCCAGTGTCTCCGTTCCTTGACAAAGGCCCATACCAGGGTAACAACGCCACCCAATACTACCCCTATGGAGCCAGCCAAAACCCAAGAAGGAACCTGACACTGGGCCTTAGTGGATGAGCCGGCGTCATTTAGCTCACGATGACAGTATCGGCACACAATGGCCTCTCGTTTAATCTTTTCTTTACAGTAGGGGCAAAGTTTTGTACTCTTCATAAAATACCTCCCAGGAGCCTTATTTCTTCAGTATATACAAACCAGCCCCTTTGAAAACATATCTTTTTTATAAATATCCATACACCACCTTTTACACATTCCAATAAGGCCCTAGAGAAATCCGGATCTGTTTTAAAATTAGGAGAAAAGGCCCTGGCATCCGGCCTAAAGACGAGAAAAAGTATGGCTGCCTTTCCGCCGCTACTGACAATCTCATTGAGTTCCTCTACATGCCGTCTTCCTCTAGAGGTAGGAGCATCTGGAAATAATGCAACACCATCTCCATTGGCAAGGGTACATCCCTTGACTTCGAGCATACAGCTAGAGCCGTCCTTGAGTTGAACCATATAGTCAAATCTCGTACCGTGGCCATACTTCACCTCAGGGACAAGGCTTACCAATGATTCAAAAGGGGACAATTTAGGGTCCAAAAGTATTGTCTGAGATATTGGTCTATGAAGCGAAGAGTTTACAAGTATCCAATGTTTTTTATGTTGGGCAAACATCAAATCAAATCTGGTCTTTCGCCCCTTTGTCTCTTTTGCAGGTGTAATGAGGACCTTGTTTCCAGGATATAAGAGCTCTTTAAGCCTTCCTGGATCATGAATATGACACTTCACCAGATTCCCGTTATAGTCTACGATTCCGAGGAATCTATTGGGTCTTTCTTTGAAGATTGCCTGATCTAGTGGCCTATCAAAGGGAAGTAATCGATGCCCCTTACCCTGATTCAAAGATCTCTTCTCCAATGCCAAATCTTTTTATTTCCGCATCTGAAGGCCTCAGATAAAGAGGATCCAATTCATGAGGCAATTGACCCTTGGGATCTTGCAATAGCTTCCTCATGCCCAAGATTCCAATTAGGCCAGGCCTTACGGGCTTGACAGTATTTTTGAAAAGCGTGACAGTATCAAAACCTAAAGATTTTATTAAACTTTCGAACAAATCGCCATACTGCCTTAGGCCATCTCCCAACAAGATGCACTTTTCACCCCTTGGCAGCCTTTCAACCAATAGCTCTGGTCTGATTGCAAGATAAGGACTAATTCGCCTGGGCCCATGTTCTGTCATTTTATAAATGGCAGTAAATACCTGTCGCTTTTTAGCATCTATAATGGGGCAAATGAGCGTATTAAGCTCACATATCACGTCTTCTACAATCGCATCTAATGAGGGCACGCCAACTATTGGTATCCCCATGGAAAATGCTATTGCCTTGGAGGAAGCAACCCCGATCCTTAGACCTGTAAAGCTTCCAGGTCCTATACCAACGGCCACTGCATCCACAGATGAAAAAGTGAGTTCAGTGAGATCCAGGGCATTGTGTATCGCGGGGACAAGGCTCTTTGAATAGGTGGCCATTATGTTGAAGGAAAGCTCCAAACGTATCTCTTGATCTTCAACAATGGCCACCCCGCCCACTCTTTGAGAAGTATCAATGGCTAAGACAAGCATCTGATTTTGCCGTGCAGGATTTTAGGTCTAAGGCTTCAATGGATTTGGAGCCAAGCCCAATAACCTCAAAATATCATTATAAAAGACAATGAACATAAGGGTGCCGAGGATAAAAAAACCAATCCTTTGGGCAAACTCCATCTGTCTCATTGTCAGGGGCCTTCCGATGACTGCCTCTATTAGATAGAAAAAGAGGTGTCCTCCATCAAGCACTGGGATAGGCAATAGATTCAAAAAACCAAGATTGATACTCAAAAGGGCCATGAAATAAAATAGATTTAAAAGTCCAAGCTCTGCCTGTTGACCAGCCATCTGGGCAATAAGAATTGGCCCACCAAGACTCGAAAGGGGAACAGTCCGCTCGAATATCTTCAAGAATCCTTTCACAGTCAAGGCTATGAGGTCCCATGTCCTCTCAAAAGCAAGGAGAGTCCCTTTTATTGGATTGACGTTTTCAACTCTCAGGTTACCAGCAGCCGTAACACCTATGAGGGGTACCTTAACCTCTTCTCCAAATACATTTTTTACAGTATTGATCTTTGGAGTTACAGTGATTGAAAATTGTTGGCCACCCCTTTCAACAACTAGCTTAAGCGGCCTTTCTCCCATAGATTTGATCTTCTCTGAGACCTCTTCCCATGTATCAATGGGAATATCATTTATCATCAAAATCTTGTCTCCTGGCTTCAGACCAGCAGCCATGGCTGGGGAATCCGGGGTAACTTCTCCAATTACTGGGAGGAGAACCGGATTTCCATATAATACCAATATGAAGAAAAATACCACCCAAGCAAACAAAAAGTTGCTAAGGGGACCTGCTGCAACTATAAGAGCCCTCTGCCACACAGGACGATGGGAAAAAGAACCTGGCAAATCCTTTGGAGACACCTCTTCATCAGGCTGTTCCCCAAGCATCTTCACAAATCCACCTAAAGGGAAAAGTGATATGCAATAATCTGTTCCATTTTTTATTATGCCAAAAATCCTTGGACCAAACCCAATGGAAAACTTGAGCACCCTTACACCAAAGCCCCTTGCTACTAGGAAATGCCCAAGTTCGTGGACCAGTATGAGACCGCTAAGGACTAGTATAAAAGCCCAAATGGTAGTTATCATAGACAATATCCTCCAAATTATACGGTGT
The DNA here is from genome assembly GCF_001687335.1 of Dissulfuribacter thermophilus. Classification (NCBI taxonomy): domain Bacteria; kingdom Pseudomonadati; phylum Thermodesulfobacteriota; class Dissulfuribacteria; order Dissulfuribacterales; family Dissulfuribacteraceae; genus Dissulfuribacter; species Dissulfuribacter thermophilus. The sequence goes on from NZ_MAGO01000002.1 coordinate 87,391, forward strand.
ACAGTTTAGCTCTCAGTTCTTCCAATCATATCTTCAGCATAAAGTCTTGCGAGGCTATCCCAATAAAGAATTTCATCCAGACTCTTACAGTCTCGCTGTTCTATTTTCTCAAGCACACCGCTTACTACCTTTTGAATTGCTCCAAACCTTATACGTCGCGCAAGATATGCCTCTACTGCCAATTCATTTGCAGCATTCAAGGCTACAGAGTAGCTACCTCCCCTTTTTGCCGCTTCATAGCCCAATCTTAGGAGGGGAAACCTCTCAAAATCTGGCTGCTCAAAGGTAAGTCTTGCTATATCTGTAAATGATACCCTTTTTACCTCTAATGCAAGTCGTTCAGGCCAGGATAGGGCATATGCAATGGGGATCCTCATATCAGGACTTCCTAACTGGGCCATTATTGCCCCATCCTTAAATTCTACCATGGAATGGACAATACTCTGCCTATGGATCAGCACCTTTATCTTTTCTACATCCACATCAAAAAGCCACCTTGCCTCTATGACCTCTAGCCCTTTATTCATCATTGTAGCAGAATCTACTGTAATTTTCGCCCCCATAGACCAATTTGGGTGATTTAGAGCATCTTCTACTCTGGCATTCTCCATTTCCTCTAGAGAACGATCCCAAAATGGCCCACCTGATGCGGTGAGGATAATATTGTGGATTTTTGCCTTATCCTCTCCGTTCAGACACTGAAAGACCGCTGAATGTTCGCTATCTACTGGAAATATTTGAGCACCTGTCCTCTTTGCAATGCTCATTACCAATTCGCCGCCAATAACCAAGGACTCCTTATTGGCGAGAGCTACTGTCTTTCCTGCTTCAACTGCAGATATTGTAGGGATGAGACCAGCTGCCCCAACCATTGATGAGACCACTATGTCGGCCTCGTTCATCGAGGCAAGGGTCTTATAGCCCTCTTTTCCCCAAAGGAGCTCGCAACCTGTCTCCTTGAATTGGGCCTCATATCCCCTGAAACTCTCTTCAAACATTAGACAACAATATTTCGGTCTGAATTTGCGGGCCTGTTCAAGGAGGAGTTCTGTATTTTTCGCTGCAGCCAACCCTAAGACATTAAACCTTTCAGGAAATGCTTCAATGACCTGTAGGGTATTTTGGCCAATTGAACCAGTAGAGCCCAAAATTACTATATTTTTTCTACTCATCTAAAATATCCTGAGAACAGAATACAAAAGGGGTGCAGAAAATATCACACCATCAAACCTATCCAAAAATCCTCCGTGGCCTGGAAGCAGTCTTCCAGAATCCTTGATTCCAAAAGAACGCTTTAAAATGCTTTCAAAAAGATCTCCCATCTGGGCTATCACCCCAATGAGACCTGCTAAGAAGACCGTAAATAAGGTAAAGTCTTCTGGATTAAAGTAATACATAAATAGAGTTCCTGCAAAAATGGAACCTAAAAGACCACCTATTGCACCTTCCCACGTCTTTTTAGGACTGACCCTTGGGGCAAGTTTATGAGTTCCCAGAGATTTTCCAACAAAATATGCCAAAATATCACCAGCAAAAACCGTGATCAAAAGAAATACTATGTATTCCCTGCCCTTTTCCATACTTCTAATGGAAATAAATGAAAACAAAAAGAGTCCAACATAGTTCAAACCCAAAAAGTATGAAGAAGCCTTGTTAAAAGCCGCCCTTAGGTCAGTGGTCATTATTGCCAATATAAAAGCACAAAGGGCGTACCAATAGGCCCAATTGAGATAGTCTTGAAAAATGCCTGAAGTTACCCAAATGACCAGTGGTAAGAATCCAAGGAGAACATAGAGGATTTTACCAAAAAATTTCAATTCCAAACTATCAGGATCTATAACGCCCAAAAATTCAGCCCAAAAGGCCGTACCTAAAAGGATAGAGAGCAAAAAAAATAATACACTCCCTCCAAACCAAATTGTCCCAAAAAAAATTGGGCCAAGAGTAAGGGCAGTTATTATCCTCTTCAATAACATCTTTTTAAAAAACTCCTCACAAGGTAGGTATAGGGCATGATATTGAAAAAACAAGTGAGTTGTAGGTTACCCAATCACCTACTGAGAACCTGTTCACTTGTCTTCCCAAAACGTCGCTCACGACTTGCATAGTCTCTTAAGGCCTTAAAGAGCTCCTCTTTATCGAAGTCAGGCCAAAGGGTTTTTGTAAAATAAAGCTCAGAATAGGCGCCCTGATAAAGCAGAAAATTGCTTAGCCTGACCTCACCGCTGGTCCTAATGATAAGGTCAGGATCAGGCATATTCGACGTATAAAGATAGCTTGAAAACAGTTCTTCATTTAAGGCATCAGGGCTAATGCGTCCGTCAATGCAATCTTCAGCTATCTTTTTGGCGGCCCTTATGATCTCATTACGTCCCCCATAGCTCAGGGCAAGGCACAAGACCATAGATTGGTTATTCTCTGTTCTTTTCATTACTTCAAAGAGTTTTGACTTGACCCGTTTGGGCAGGAGATCAATCTCTCCTATAGTCTCAAGCCTTATATCATTTTCTAGCATTTCATAGAGTTCTTTCTCTAGATAGCTATAGAGGAGATCCATTAGGGTTGAGACCTCTTCTTTAGGCCTTTGCCAGTTTTCCTTTGAAAATGCGTAAAGAGTAAGGTATTTGATACCAATTTCACGAACTAGAGTAACAATACGCTTGACTGTCTTAACCCCTTGTCTATGGCCCATTATTCTTGGGAGCCCCCTCTTTTGAGCCCATCGGCCATTGCCATCCATGATTATAGCTAGATGAAGAGGGAGCTTGTGAGGCGGGATATCAATCACTTAAAACTCCATTATCTCCTTTTCCTTTTCACCCCTGATATTGTCGATCTTTTCAATATGGGAGTCTGTAACCTTCTGGAGTTCGTCTTGGAGCTTGAACATCTCATCTTCTGAGATTTCTTTGTCCTTTTTCATCTTTTTAAACTTTTCCATATAATCTCTTCTGACATTCCTAATGGCAACCCTGCTCTCTTCCGCCATCTTGTTTACCAGCTTGACAAGCTCCTTTCTCCTCTCCTCAGTCAATGGAGGAATAGAGACTCTAATCACCTTGCCGTCATTATTGGGAGTAAGCCCAAGTTCTGATTTCAATATGGCCTTTTCCAATTCAGGCAGTACGTTTACATCCCAGGGTTGAATGACTAATTGCCTGCTCTCTGGTACAGAAATTGAGGCAACCTGATTAATGGGCATCTGAGTGCCATAGTAATCGACTGTTATTCCATCAAGGAGAGCTGGAGTAGCCCTACCTGTACGTACTCTGGTGAGTTCCTTTTCAAAGGCCGCTATGGCCTTATCCATCTTCTTTGAAGCTTCATCTAGAACAGGGTGTTTCATGGCCTCATTCCTCCATTTATTCCATTGTAACTAAAGTTGCATCAGCTTTTCCAGAAAGAGCCCTGCATATGTTTCCATGTTCTTTTATGCTGAATACCAAGACCGGAAGCTTCGCATCCATTGCCAAAGAGATAGCAGCGTGGTCCATCACACGAAGATCCCTTTCAATAACCTCATGATATGTAAGCCGATCAAATTTTTTTGCATTGGGATATTTTTCTGGATCTCTATCATAGACACCATCGACTTTTGTGCCCTTAAAAAGACAATGTGCATTTATTTCCAATGCCCTAAGTGCTGCCGCAGTATCAGTGGTAAAAAAGGGATTGCCCGTACCTGCTGCAAAGATCACTACCCTTCCCTTTTCAAGGTGCTTTAAGGCCCTTTTTCTCACAAAAGGTTCACATACATTTCCAATATCGATAGCCGAAAGCACCCGTGCCTCAACACCAAGGCTCAGTAGCGCATCTTGCAAGGCAAGGGCATTCATGACAGTTGCGAGCATACCAATATGGTCTGCTCGCACTCTGTCCATACCCAATTTTGAACCAGCCACTCCCCTAAAGATATTGCCACCGCCGACAACTATCCCAATCTCGGCCCCCAGACGAACTGCATCTCGAAGCTCCTTTGAGATACGGGCAATTACTTCAGGGGATATACCGAAGGAGTGTTCTCCCATGAGGGCCTCGCCACTCAATTTTAGCAAGACCCTCTTGAATTTCAGCTGATTTTTCTCTAGGGCATGACCATGCCCGATATCACCTTCAACGCCGCCTTCCATAATTAGTCCTCTTGTCCAACCTGAAACCTGGCAAAACGGCGGATGGAGATGTTTTCTCCAATGGATGCTATGAGTTCGTTAAGAAGATCCTGGATACTCTTGTCTGGATCCTTGACAAAGGGCTGTTCCAAAAGGCAGACCTCTTTGTAAAACTTCTCAAGCCTACCAGTGACAATCTTTTCAATTATATGATCTGGCTTTCCCTGCTCCTTTGCCTGTTTTTCATAAAGTTCGCGCTCTTTGTTTAGCACATCCTCTGGCACTTCTTCTCTCTTGATACAAATGGGATTTGCAGCTGCTATATGCATTGCCACGTCTTTTGCGAACTGGACAAACTGGTCTGTCTTTGCAACAAAGTCTGTCTCACAATTGACCTCAACGAGTACGCCAAGTTTATTGCCAGCATGAATATAACTCTGGATAACGCCCTCAGAAGTGGCCCTTCCTGCGCGCTTGGCAGCCACGGCAAGACCCTTTTGCCTAAGCCACTGGACTGCCTTGTCCATATCTCCACCACACTCCTGGAGGGCCTTTTTGCAGTCCATCATACCTGCATTGGTACGTGTCCTTAATTCCTTTACCATATCTGCAGTTATTGTTGCCATTTTAACGCCTCCTTTAGTATTATTCTTCCTTTAAGCCTGTTCTTCTTTTGCTGCCTCATCCTGAACTTCAGCGGCTGCCACCTCATCGGCGACTTCGCTAGAGGTTTCCTGCCCTTCTAGAGAAGCCTCCTCTTGTACACCTTCACCACCGGCCTCTTTATCAGTCTCAGCCTGTAAGGCCTCTTCATACTTGTTTCTGCCCTCAATTACAGCATCTGCAATCCTTGATGTTATTAATCGAATGGCCCTTATGGCATCATCATTACCAGGAATGACATAATCAATGCCATCGGGGTCACAGTTAGTATCGACAATTGCTACAACGGGAATACCAAGCTTGTTGGCCTCTTTAACGGCAATCTGCTCCTGCTTGGCGTCAACAACGAAAAGAGCCTGAGGGATATCGTCCATGTCCTTGATTCCACCAAGGTTTCTTTGAAGCTTTTCTCTCAATTTATCGAGCTTTAAGACCTCTTTTTTGGGGAAGCGTTCAATCGTGCCATCTTCGAACATCTGCTCCAACTTTTTTAGCTTCTCTACACTCTTTTTGATAGTATTAAAGTTGGTAAGCATTCCTCCAAGCCAACGGTGTTGCACATAGGGCATACCACATCTTGTTGCTTCTTCTACTATTGAATCTTGGGCCTGCTTTTTTGTCCCTACAAACAAGACGTTCCCACCGTTAGCAGCACAGTCCACTACAAATTCATAGGCCTTTTTAAAGAGACGCACTGTCTTTTGAAGGTCAATGATGTAAATACCATTGCGTGCCCCAAAGATGTAGGGTCTCATCTTGGGATTCCACCGCCTAGTCTGATGGCCAAAATGGACCCCTGCCTCAAGAAGCTGCTTCATTGTGATGTAAGCCATAATTCCTCCTTTTTGTGGTTATTCCTCCGCCCAAAACACACCTCGTTGGTCGACCAAAAGATTGATCTAGAGAACCCACAGGTGCACTCCCTTATTAGCCAAACTTTGGCACCACAAGGGACAAGGGCGTGTGTATTCGGGGCCATTTCATAACACTCTAGCCTTTATTTGACAAGTATATTTTTTATCTTTTGCGGCCAAATTAGGGAAATTGAATCACGATTGGGGGGCTTTGTGATTTGACACCAGTCAAGATTTATTATTATAATACGCAGAATTACGTGCACCTAAATCCAGCATATCGAATACGAAGGAAAAGGATTTAGGTGTCATTTTTTATGTGCATCATACATATCAAGATGGCTTAATTTTATCTATTCCCAACATCTACTGGGGGAAGCTACAAATTAGAAAAAATAATGAAATATTATGTTAAAACATATTACATACTCGACTTATAAGCTTTGGTCCGCTTCCCATCATTTAGTCAGTCCCAGGTCTTTCGTCTCAGTCAGTTCAAGATTCAAAAGAACTAAGTCCTCTAAACCTACATGTGAAAGGAGTAAAAAGTGAGAGAGCATTGGGCATCTAGAATTGGACTCATCCTAGCAATGGCAGGAAATGCAGTTGGACTTGGAAATTTCCTTCGCTTCCCCACCCAGGCGGCTCAAAATGGTGGTGGAGTCTTTATGATTCCATACATGCTTTCCCTAGCGCTCATAGCAATACCACTCATGTGGGTTGAATGGGCCATTGGCCGTTACGGTGGTGTTCGAGGCCATGGTACTACCCCTGCTATATTTAAACTGCTTTGGAAACACCCAACGGCAAAATATTTGGGGGTACTCGGTCTATTCGTTCCATTCGTTGTGGTTTGTTATTATATCTATATCGAGTCTTGGACCCTTGGCTACGCCATAATGGCAATTTTAGGAGGTCTTCCCACAGCCGCAGACCTCGGTCAGCTCGGCACCCCAGACTACCTAGCTCCATTTGAGAACCTACTTAAAAGTTACACGGGTATGAATGGAACAGGCATCTATAACCCATCACTAATGGCTTATTCGATGTTTATTATAACTGTAGTTCTCAACATATTCATTCTTATAAAGGGTATATCAGGAGGAATAGAAAAACTAGCAAAGGTCGCAATGCCTTTATTATTTGTTTTTGCCATAATCTTGATGATAAGGGTATTGACCCTCAAAACCCCCCAGGGTTCGGCATTAGACGGACTCAATTTCCTATGGACTCCAAAGTGGGATCAACTATCCAACCCCAAGATATGGCTTGCAGCAGCTGGTCAGGTCTTCTTCACCCTCAGTCTTGGTTTTGGTGCCATAATTACCTATGCGTCATACTTAGGAAAGAACGACGACCTGGTACTATCAGGACTAAGCGCTTCTTCGCTAAATGAATTTGCCGAGGTAGTTCTTGGGGCATCCATCGCTATACCTGCAGCAGCAGCATTTTTCGGTGTAGTGGCTGCCCAAGATATCGCCTCATCAGGTGCTTTCAATCTGGCATTCGTTAGCCTTCCAGCTATTTTTGCCAATATCCCCTTTGGAAACATATTTGGATTTTTGTGGTTCACTCTCCTGTTTTTTGCCGGACTGACCTCTTCCGTGGCTATTACCCAACCAGTTATTGCCTTCTTAGAAGACGAATTCCAACTTTCGAGAAAAAAATCGGTCTTATTCACCATGGGTGTCTTGTTTTGTATTGCCCATATCCCAGTCTTTCTGGCTTCAGCATTAGATGAAATGGATTTTTGGGCCGGGACTTTTTGTGTAATCGTTTTTGCCCTAATTGAGGTAATGATCTTTTTCTGGGCATTTGATCCACAAAAGGCATGGGAGGAAATCAATAGAGGAGGCATCATTCAGGCACCTAAAATATTCTATCCAATAATGCGTTTCATTACCCCTGTTTTTTTATTTGTCATAACTTTTTGGTGGGTCATTGACATTCTTCCTCAGTACCTCACCAAGGCATCCTGGACAGCTTGGGTGGCAAGGGGGACCCTTATGGGCATAGCATTTGCCCTATGTCTTTTAGTATATATTTCAGATAGAAAGAGGAGGTAGAGAAATTGAATAGCCAAGCCCTGCTATTTATGTTATTTTCATGGGGTCTTGTATTGAGTTTGTGCACATTTTGCTTTAGGAAACTGTTTGCAGCTCACTCCAAAAAGACCAAACACTAAATCCATACGTCCAAGACGACAAAAACGGTAAATCCGTCAATTGCGGAAAATGACCAAGAAATAAAAAAATGATTGCTCCCCTTGCCCAAAGAATGAGGCCAAGAAGCCTTGAAGACGTAGTTGGCCAGGAACACCTACTTGGCGATGGGAAGATACTTAAAACTATCCTGGAAAAGGGGACAACCATACCCTCTCTCATCCTTTGGGGCCCACCTGGAACCGGTAAAACTACTGTTGCTAAACTAATTTCTAGGGTCGCTGGTACCAGATTCATACAGCTATCTGCTGTCTTAAGCGGGGTCAAGGACATCCGAGATGCAATTAATATGGCCAAAAAGGCTAAAGACGAAGGCCTCCATACAGTCTTATTTATAGATGAAATCCATAGATTCAATAAATCTCAACAGGATGCATTTTTACCACACGTTGAGGAGGGTCTAATCACGCTCATTGGGGCTACCACAGAAAATCCTTCCTTTGAAATCATAGCCCCTCTCCTTTCAAGATGTAAGGTACTGGTATTTAAGCCTCTTTCGCACCAGGCACTTGAAATCATACTCCAAAGGGCATTGACCGATAGAGAGAGAGGGCTTGGAGACCTTGGAATTAGCATTGAACCTCAGGCAAAAGAATTCCTTATTGAACATGCCCAGGGAGATGCCAGGTCTTTGCTCAATGCCTTAGAAGTGGCCTGTGAGATCCTGCTTGAGGTGAGGCCAGGTGATACCGGAGGGATAATAACCCAGGCCATAGTAGAAGAGGCTGTTCAAGAAAAGGCCCTTCGATATGATAAATCAGGAGAAGAACACTTTAACATCATCTCTGCTTTCCATAAAAGTCTGCGTGGCAGTGATCCTGATGCAGCACTCTATTGGCTCTCCAGGATGCTGGAGGCAGGAGAGGATCCTCATTATATTCTCCGGCGCATGGTGCGATTTGCATCTGAAGATATTGGAAATGCGGATCCAATGGCATTGATGATCGCGATTTCGGCCCTTCAAGCCTTTGATTTTTTAGGCAGCCCTGAGGGCGACCTTGCAATTGCCCAGGCAGCAGTTTACCTGGCAACTGCTCCTAAAAGTAACGCAGTCCATAAGGCCTTTGGTAATGCGATAAAGGACGCCCAAAAATTCGGTAGCCTACCAGTCCCACTTCACTTGAGAAATGCTCCATCTAAGCTCATGAAGAGGCTTGGATATGGAAAAGGCTATAAATATCCACATGACTACAAGGAAGCCTCTGTTTACCAGGAATATCTTCCATCAGAACTGAGGAATCGGCTCTATTACTTTCCTACTACCAGGGGACATGAAAGGACTATTAAAGAGAGATTAGACAAGTGGCGGAGACTAAAACAAAATAAAAGGCCCAATCTTTGGGAAATACACAAAGGACATCTTGACAAGGATTAAACAGCGAATATAGTAGTCGCCAATCAGGGCCCATAGCTCAGTTGGTAGAGCCACCGGCTCATAACCGGTTGGTCCCAGGTTCGAGTCCTGGTGGGCCCAATAATCAATTACCATGGAAGAAATAAATCCATCGGTTTCAGATATATTTGGCGTACTTTCAGAATTGGCGCCTATAGAACTCGCCGAGGGCTGGGATAATCCAGGCCTAACAATTGGAAATCCAAGAGGAATAGTAAAAAGGGTCGTTTGCGCCTTGGACGCATCATCGAACTCAATAAAATATGCGCTTGAAAAAAGAGCAGATCTTCTCGTAACACACCACCCTCTTCCACTCAAGCCGCTCTCTCACCTTCTTAAACAGGACCCTGTTGGTTCAAGGATTTATGAATTGGTTAAATCCGAAATTTCTTTCATCTCCATGCATACAAATCTCGATATTGCTCAAGGCGGAGTAAATGATTGCCTTTGTGGAATTTTGGGATTAAAAGACGTGGCGCCAATTGATCCAGATGGGAAGGGTTTTGGCCTTTTGAGAATAGGAGAACTTACTACACCCCTCTTCCTGACTGATTTCATGGTTGAGATCAGGGAAAAATTAGGGGCTAAAATGCTCACATATACAGGTTCTCCAAACAAATTAGTGAAACGGATTGCAGTATGCGGGGGATCTGGAAGTTCATTCTGGGAACTTGCCCAACAAAATGGTGCAGACTGCCTACTTACAGGAGAACTCAAACACCACGATGCCCTTGACGCTAAAGATGCGGGATTTTCTATTGTGGCAGCAGGCCATTTTGAGACAGAACGGCCTGTCGTCGACAAGGTTACCGAATTTTTAAGGGCAAAGGCTAAAGAAAGGGATTGGGAGGTCATTATCTATCCATATGTGGATGAGCAGACCCCCATAAATATATTTTCATAAAAGGAGCGAACATTGAGACCAGAACTGGAAACCCTATTACAGCTACAGCAAGTAGACCTTAAAATCCTGGCCTTAAAAAAAGCACTTGATGAAAGCCCCTCACACTTTAGGGCCCTTAAGAGTGCACAGGAGGAAAAAGAACAAGAACTTACTCAATTAAAAGAACGTCTTTCATCCCTCCAGGAGCGAAAGTTTGAAGTAGAAGACGAGCTCCAAATGGAGACAGAAAGGCTAAAAAAATCACAAAAGAAATTAACAACAATAAAGACGGAACGAGAATATCATGCCCTCTTAAAAGAAATAGATGAGATCAAAAAGGCCAACAAGGAAAGAGAAGACGAGATCATTGAGGTGGAAGAGGAGATTGAAAAAGTAAGTGCTGAAATTGAGGCCAAGAAAAAAGAATTAGACGAGTTAAATGCCCAGGTAAACCACGAAGAAAAAGAGCTTGAAAAGAAGACAAAGGCCCTGACCACTGAGATTGAATCCCTTGAAAAGGAACGGGAAAATATTGAAAAAGATGTACAACCAAACCTCCTCTCTAAATATACCTTTTTAAGAGATAAACGGTCAGGTTACGTAGTAGTGTCTGTTGTTCAAGGTGTATGCGGTGGTTGCAATATGAATATCCCACCACAACTCTTTAACGAACTATTGAGAGACGACAAAATTTATACGTGTCCTACTTGTCAACGTTTTATCTATGCAAAAGTGCCAGATTAGGTAAATCGTAAACCTTCATCCCAGATTATGCACTTCAAATGCCTGAGGAAAGTAATTTTTATGAATTATTGCATAGTTAGCATGCATCTTTTCCCGTTGTGCCTTCACCCAAAAGGTGAAGTTCAATCCGTGATAAATCCCTCAGGCATTTGAAGCCGCAAGGGGCTCGCAATTTTACCGAGGTCTCTTTGTTGTCGGGCACTTGAAGTATCAAAGTACGTCTTCGGCAAGGCTTTTGAGCTGCATAATCCGGGTTCATGGCATACAATAACGTCTTATTTATATAATAGGCCGATCACTACAGCGTTCGCATGGTCTCCATGGACGAAGAAAAGAGTTTGATAAGCCATGTGCTGCCTGTACCACAGGCGAGCTCTCGAAAGAGCAGATGGTGTGCCATGTGAGCGCTTACGGCAAATCTATAAAATGAGCAGTTATTGCTTGTAACATTAGCTTAACAGTATTATATAATATCAAAAACCTGTACACTGACTGTGAAAAAATAGGCAAATTTGCCTTTTGCAGGAAGTAAACGGAGATGGCCCGCGGTCGCTGGATGAGGGTCTAAAAGATCTTCATTCCAGAGGAAAGTCCGGGCTCCACAGGGCAAGGTGGTCCGTAACACGGACCGGGGGTGACCCCAGGGAAAGTGCCACAGAAAACAGACCGCCTGCGGTTGATACCTAGTGGTATCAACACAGGTAAGGGTGAAAAGGTGAGGTAAGAGCTCACCAGATCTCCTGGTGACAGGAGATGCTTGGTAAACCCCACCTGGAGCAAGGCCAAATAGGGAGGCGCTCGAGGGTGGCCCGCCCAAAGCCTCCGGGTAGGCTGCTAGAGGTGCTGGGCAACCAGCATCCCAGATGAATGACCGCACCCCATTCGGGGAACAGAACCCGGCTTATGGCCATCTCCATTTTTATTTTAAAATTCCACGATCAATTGATAGAAAAATGAATATTGCCGCTATACGAAAAAGAAAAAACTCTTCAGAAAAGATCATAATGCTAACCTGTTATGACTATTCCACCGCTCTACTCTTAGACTCTCTAGGGGTAGATTTACTACTTGTGGGAGATTCCCTTGGAATGGTCATGCTTGGTTATGACTCAACAGTGCCTGTTACCATGGAAGAGATGCTTCACCATTGCAAGGCAGTCTCAAGAGGTGCCAAAAATTCCCTTGTGGTAGGGGATATGCCGTTTTTATCGTATCAAATATCCAATGAAGAGGCCATTAAAAACGCCGGTAGGTTCTTAAAAGAAGCAGGCTGTGACGCAGTTAAGCTAGAAGGAGGGATTGAAGTAGCCGACAAGATTTCTGCCATGGTAAAGGCAGGTATTCCCGTAATGGGTCATGTTGGACTCACGCCTCAAACTGCATCATCTCTTGGCGGTTACAAGGTACAGGGAAAAGACCTTGATTCTGCAAAAAAACTCCTATTGGATGCCAAGGCAGTGGAAGAAGCAGGTGCCTTTTCAGTGGTTTTGGAGTGTGTGCCCGCTCCCCTTGCAGCACTTATTACTGAAAAGATAAGTATTCCCACAATTGGAATAGGAGCTGGTCCTGAATGTGATGGACAGGTGCTCGTTACCCACGATCTTTTAGGGATGTTTGAAAAGTTTACCCCATCTTTCGTAAAAAAGTATGCAAACCTTGCTCCAATAATTAAGGATGCTATCAACAACTTTATTGAGGACGTAAAAAATGACAACTTTCCAGATGACGATCATAGCTTTAGTGGCAACTCTGAAGTCATTGAAAAATTGAAATGGGGTAAATAACCTGCCCTGATATCCCGATTATTCTTTTGAGATAGTCTGTCCCCCTCCTCTTTCCTCCCCCCAATCATAAACCCAAATTATGCAATTGGCGAGTTTGCCCAAGATGCCAGGCAGAGGGCACGCAAAGAGTACTTAGGTACTTCAAGTACCCGACAACAAAGAGCCCTGAGCGAAATCGCCAATCCCGAAGGGCGGCGCAAGGGGGCAAAAAACACTTGATTTTGTTTCACCTAAAAGGTGCTTTTTGAGCAACTTTTTATGAGAAGGCAACAACTTGATATAATTGAAAAAATATTTTTTGCCCCCTTGCGTCGTGCATAATTACCGTGAAAATACCCGTAACAGGTAGAAGGTAGAAGTGAGAAGCAAGCCCTGTATGTACAAAAGCCAGAGGCTGGAGGCCGAAGACGTTATAAAAAGTTTAAGGTGCAAAGTTCTCTTCCTTCAACTCAACACTCAAAATTCAACACTCAAAACTCCAAAAATTAGGGCTTGGTTATTGTGTCATGTGTGGGTAAAGGTCAGCTTTATAACGTGACTCAACTTATGTAGGTTGATATTGTCTTATAAAAGAATATTACTCGTTTTTGTAAAAAAAATCACTTTTCTCACTTGCGCTGAACAACTTTTAACGCAAATAGTATGTAAAAAAGGAGTAGTCCATGTTCAAAAAGAATTTTTTCTCTGGATTGATCTTTTTCATTCTTTTCTTATTCTCATCTCATGTCCATGCATTTGACTATGGTGACCCTACTCCTTTAGAACAACTCCAACTAGAGGTAATCAATAGGGCCAGATTGAATCCTGTAGCCGAGGCCCTAAGGTTTGGAATCGATCTCATGGAGGGAGTGGATCCAGGGGCAATAAGCACAGAACCAGTTCAGCCACTTACTATGAATGCCAAGCTACTTATGGCGGCAAGACTACACAGCTTGGATATGTTAGAACAGAATTATTTTAGCCACTATGATCCTTTTGGCGTTGATCCTTTTCAACGGATAAAGGACGCCGGATATACTTACGTGGCTGCAGGGGAAAACATTGCCCTTCGAGCCAGTACAGGAATTCTTGATCCAGACCAGACGGCTCTATTGATACATCAAGATCTATTTGTAGACAAAGACTATCCCCAAAGGGGACACAGGGTAAATATACTTAATCCTACCTTTAAAGAGATAGGTGTAGGGATAGAACAAGGCCTTTTTAGCCAAAAAGACGTAAGCTACCCATACTCAATGATGGTTACATGTGATTTTGCTACTTCATCTGACACCCGCCCATTCATCTTAGGCGTTGTATACGAAGATACTGATAATGACGGATTTTATGACCCGTGGGAGGGCATACAGGGGGTCGAGATTACAGTCCTTGAGACCGGCGAGACCCATACGACAAAAAGCGCTGGTGGCTATGGATTCCCAGTGTTTCCCGGTAGCTATACCCTAAAATTTGCAATTGACGGATTGGGCTCAATAGAAAAGACAGTTTCAGTAGGGACACAAAATGTAAAGCTAGACATAATCACCAACGATATAACTCCAAAAGAGGCATGTAATTTATCCCTCACCGTAAGCACCAATCATATTAGACCTGGAACCTGGTTCTCAACATTTTTTAAGGCCTGTGAGTCAAAAGACAACTATGTAGCAATCATCTTGCCTGACAGATCATTTTACTCCTTAACAGAAAAAAATACCTTAAGCCAACCCAATAAATTAGAAAAGTTTACCGATCATTCAAAAGAATTGCTAAATATTTTTTGGCCAGGAGACGATAATCTAGAAGCAAGTGAAGAATTAATATTAGGCGCTATAGCTGTTGAGCCTGGAAAGGACCCCTTTAATCCTGACAATTGGCTAGATTTTGAGTTGGTCAACTTAATAGTAACTTATTAGCAATACACCCATGGTAAAAAGGGCCGTTTATCCAGCTTTTTTCGTATCCCTTGTCATTTTAGCAGTCCTTTTTCCACAAATGAGCAGTTCCCAAATAGACGTTCACTCCTCTAAGACGGTTGTCATCATTCGCTATAAGATTGAGCCAAATAACTTTGCCAGTGTCGTTGAGGGATTGAAGCAGAGTTTAAAAAAAAGAGGCTATGTCGAAGGTAAAAACATCACCTATATAGACGTGCTGACATCAACCGCTGACCAAAGTTCCATTCCTCAGGTCATGGAAGCTGTAAAAAAATATTCCTCAAAGACGGATCTCTTTGTTACCTGTGGTTGGGTATCCATGTTTGCTAGGATCCTTTTAAAAGATACTGGAATTCCACAATTTTATTGTCCCACTCTAAAATCAGTGGCTTTAAAAATGATGCCAAGTGTCAATAGCCCTCCTGGGACAAACCTGAGTGGAGTCTACCTCATGTATCCTCCAGAGAAAATTTTGAGGATCTCTAGGCTCATACTTCCAAATGCAAAGCACTATGCATATGTATTTGATTCGAGAATACCTGCTGACATGATCTTTAAAAAGGCGTATGAGAGATTGAGACCCGAAGAAAGACATGACTTTGAGATCTTATTCTTTGACCTAGCCAATGGAATCGACTCTGTAATCAGAAAATTACAAACCAACCACATAGAAGCCTTCGGAGGAATCGTCGGGGCTTTTAAAAATAGAAAGGCATTAAGTAGTCTTAGGATCCCAATTATTACCGCATTAACTCTGGATATAGAACAAACGGAAATCGCAGACTATCTGAAGGGAGACAATATCATAGCAGGTCTATTTAATCCCTTTAGTTATTGCGGAAAACAGGCAGGAGAAATGGCTGCAGACATCTTCGATGGTAAAACCAGCATTGAAAATACCATACCCAGACCTGCCCTCCAGATAGCATTCGTAAACTTAAGGGCGGCAAGGAGGCTTGGGATTTACATTCCATATAGGGCGCTTGAAGCAGTGGATATGGTGGTAAAATAGGATAATATCACATGAAATTCAAAGATCTTAAAGGCATCAAACTAAAGTCACTCCAACTTTTTTTTGGGATCGCCATTTGTCTTTTAATCACTACAATTTCCGTTCCCCTCTTCTTCTCCGGGACTTTATTGATGGAGAGTATCATCCTTGATTTCGGAGAAAAGCTGCTCAATGCCAACCTACACCAACTGCTAGAACATGTTGACAGACGCTATAAGACTCTCGAAAGAATTGGCTTGGAAGACAGTCTTGCACACCAAAGGGAGATCAAAGAAATATCTCTCAAGGAGTTTTCCAAATTTAATTTTGGAGAGTCAGGAGGTGTTTTTGTAATAGAAGATAACGGCTCAATTACCCTTCCAGGCCCATTAAAATCAATTGGTCCCAACGAATTTCAGATCCTGTTTAAACAGCTCCAACACAATAAAAAAGGATTTATAGAATACCATGCTGGGAGAACGAATTTTTGTTCTGTATTTACCTACTATCCCAAATGGAAGAGCTATATCGGTATATCAATCAAAAGAGCTGAACTTTTCAAGTCAAAATATAAGTACATTTTCATAAATACCTTAACTCTAATGATGGCCCTTTGTATCGCCTTTTTGTTCATACTCAAGATTGAGGAGACAATATTGAGACCAATCCTTTCAATGGCAAAATATGCTGACGAAGTATCTAAGGGCAATTATTCTTACAAACTATCAGGCACCTTCAAATATGAACTTCAAAGACTGAAAGATAATTTCATACGAATGGTCTGCAAGTTAAAGGACAAGATCGAGGAATCCCAAACTCAGTTAAAAATTATACAAGACAGGGAAATTCAACTAAAGAGTGCTTTAAATGCATTAGAAAGAGAAAAAGAACGACTTGCCATCACCCTCAAAAGCATTGGAGATGGAGTTATTACTACAGATATCATTGGCAGAATAGATATTATGAATGACGTGGCTGAGAGACTCACGGGATGGCAGTGGAAAGATGCATACGGAATGCCTCTCAAGGATGTTTTTAACATTGTCAATGAAAAGACAGGTGAACCAGTAGTAGATCCGGTCAGTAAAGTTATAGATAGAGGCAAGGTCGTTAGCTTGACAAATCACACTGTCCTTATTTCGAAGGATGGGACCAAACGCCTAATTTCTGCAAGTGCTGCCCCAATAAAGGATCATGAGGGCAGCATCATAGGGGTAGCCTTAGTGTTCAGAGACATAACAGAAAAAAGACGCATAGAAGAAGAATTTCTAAAAATAGAAAAACTCAAATCAGTAGGCGTACTTGCCGGTGGTATTGCCCACGACTTCAACAACATCCTCACGGCCATTTTAGGCAATATCAGCCTACTGGGCCTATCAGAGGATTTGGACGAAAGAAAACGAAAGATAATTGAGCAGGCTGAAAAGGCATGTTTGAGGGCCAGAGACCTTACACAGCAGCTTCTTACCTTTGCTAAAGGCGGTAGCCCAGTAAAAAAGACACTTAGGCTCCATGAAGTTGTAAAAGAATCAGCAGAATTCTCACTTAGGGGTAGTGGAGTGGCCCTTGATTTTGAGGCGAATGAAGATCTCTGGCTGACTGATGTAGATCCAGGTCAATTTAGTCAAGTCATTCAAAATATTGTCATTAATGCCAAAGAAGCTATGAATAACAGTGGGAGAATAAGAATCATACTGGAAAATATTGCCTCCTATGCCCCTACTGGTTCTGTTAAGCCAAAAGATTGGGTGTCTATCAGCATTGAAGATACAGGTCCTGGGATACCGGAAGACATTAAAAATCAAATATTTGAACCCTATTTTACTACAAAAGACCAGGGGAGCGGGCTCGGACTCGCTATTTGCCATTCTATAGTCAGTAAGCACGATGGTTTTATTGAAGTTGAAAGTAGGGATGGAAAAGGTACAATCTTTAGAATTCTCCTTCCAAAGTCTTTTGAAGAGACAGCCTCCCCTGGCACCAGAGAAGAAAAGGAGCTTGCCAGAATTAAGAGGGGAAAGATTCTCTTGGTTGACGATGATGAGATGATTCGATACGTAGCAAAGGATATGATTGAATACCTTGGACATCATGTGGAAGTTGCTGAAACTTGTGAGGAGGCCATTAATAAATACAAAATAAGCTTGGAACAAGACAGCCTATTTGATTGTGTTATCATAGACCTTACCTTGCCAGGAGAGATCGGAGGGCTGAAAATAAAGGATGAAATTCTCAAGCTGAATAGTAACGCAAAATTGATAGTCTCCAGTGGCTATGCAAGTAACCCCATTATGTCTCAACATAAGAAGTATGGATTTTTTGCAGTGTTGACCAAACCCTATAGACTAACTGATCTAGACAATGTAATAAGGGCTGCAATTAGCTAATACCTTTTAAATAAGGAGGATTAATAAGAACAATGGCCAATCCTATATTCGAAATCATAGATGCCTATCAGCCTGTAAATGGCGATCTATTGATATTTCCATTTTTAAATAAAGATACCCCTCTTTTTGATGAGGGAACTGTAGGTACCATTCCGGTTCCCATTGATCCCCCAACAGAGCCAGGTGGCAGTAAAACCATCTATGTAGGGCCACTAAAGGGGGAAAAGTGTGTGGTAAGGACTGTTCGAATCGACAAAAAATTTATTCCTCTCTCAGAGGCACTTAAACAAAAAGTGGCAGACCATCTCAAAATTGCACAAGATGAAGGGCTTAATCGCATAATAATAGTATTGAAATCAAGTGAAAGTATCGATCTTGTAAAGTCTTGTATGGAAGGAACAATCCTTGGGGGCTACAAATTCGACAGGTATCTGTCAGAAAAAAAGGATCCTGTCACAGTAAATTGTCTTTATGATGGAAAATTAAACAAGACCGAAAGGGAAGAAATCGCTCTCTATCAAAAACTTTATACATGGGTAAATACCGCTAGAGACATGCTAAATGAACCACCTTCGGTAATAAACCCAGTGTCTCTAGCACAGCGATTTCAAGAACTTGGCAAGCAGGCAGGGCTTAAAGTTACAGTATGGGACGAAAAGAAGATAAAAAAGGAAAAGATGGGGGCCTTACTTGCTGTAGGCCAGGGTAGTAGTTCCCCGCCTAGGCTCGTAATAGGAGAGCACAAGGTGCGTTCTGCAAAAGGACACCTAATACTTGTGGGCAAGGGAGTCACCTTTGATACAGGTGGCTATTGCCTCAAGCCAGCAGATGCCCAGATCGGTATGAAGTACGACATGGCAGGAGCAGCTGCATGTTTCTGTGCTGCCTGCGCAATATCTCAGGCAAAACTCCCTATAAATGTCACGGTAATTACACCACTTTGCGAAAATGCCATATCGTCTACTGCATATAAGACAACTGACATAATAGTGACAAGGAGTGGGAAATCCGTACAGGTGGACAATACTGATGCCGAAGGCAGGCTCATCTTAGCCGATGCTCTAGACCTCGCTTCTGAAAAAAGGCCTGATTGGCTCGTAGACGTTGCCACCCTTACAGGAGCGTGCGTTGTAGCCCTAGGCGAAGATATTGCTGGCATTATGGGACAGAGCCGAGAACTCTTGGACCTCATTAGAGAAATAGGTAATTCAGAAGGGGAACTCTTTTGGGAGCTTCCACTCCATCTCCCCTATTCAGAACAACTTAAAACAGAATCTGCAGATATAAAAAACATTGGTAGCCGTTGGGGAGGCTCGATTACAGGAGCCCTCTTTTTGAAGGAGTTCGTACCAGATGATATACCCTGGGTACACGCGGATATTGCTGGACCAGCGGTGAAAGAGGAACCTTTGGGACACCTTGGGAAAGGTGCAAAGGGCTTTGGAGTAAAGACTTTGTTTTCACTTGCAAGGAGGCTTTCTGGGAAAAAATAATGAATGGCCAAGGCGATGACCTCCCTATTATTGCTATAAAAGGCGTGAGCAAACGCTATCCCAATGATGTAGTTGCGTTGGAGAACATATCTTTTTCTCTTGAAAAAGGGGAATTCTGTTTTTTAACGGGTCCCAGTGGTTCGGGCAAAAGCACCCTATTGAGACTCCTTTATTGTGCGGAACGACCAACAAGCGGCGACATCTTTATAGACGGAGTCAATGTCAAGACAATTAAGCAGACTTATATCCCAATACTCAGAAGAAGGATAGGGGTAGTTTTTCAAGATTTCAAATTGCTACAGGATAGAACTGTTTTCGAAAACGTTGCACTGGCACTAGAGGTAATTGGTTTCAATAGGGATCAAATAGCCTTACGGGTCAACAAAGTCCTTGAAAACCTCGGCCTTGGAGGCAAAGGGAAACGTTATCCTCAGGAGCTGTCAGGTGGGGAACAGCAACGAGTAGCCATTGCCAGAGCAATAGTAAACAGACCTCCAATCATTTTAGCAGATGAGCCAACTGGGAATCTCGACCCCCAAAGAACTATGGAAGTACTCGATATCATGGATGAATTAAATGCCAGGGGAACCACTATATTGTTTGCAACTCATGATGAAAGGCTCTTTGAAGGAACCATGCGAAGAGTTGTAAGATTGCAGGACGGTAGATTGGAGGTGGAATATTCGTGAATCTTCACACACTTTTTAGGAGAGCATTCTCCGATATACGTCAACATTTGACTATCTATTGCCTGACTACCATTGTAGTTACCCTGACTATACTCATATGCATCTTCTTTTCTTTGATCTATTTTAATCTACACTCATTTGTCTCAAGATTTGGTTCAGAATTGGGAATCGTTGTCTATCTTAAAAAGGACATTAAAGAAGGTCGAATTCCAGAGATATACAGGGAACTTCTCTCAATAAAGGGTGTAGAAGAGGTAGTATATATATCTTCAGAAGAGGCATTTAAACGCCTAGAATCCTATCTGGGTGATGAAAGGCAGGTACTTGAGGGCGTAGAAGCCAATTTCCTGCCTCCTTCATTTGAAGTCAAGGTCAAAAAAGCGATCTTTCGTCCTGGCAGCCTTTCGGCCATTTCAAATAAAATCAAGCAGATTCCCGAGGTATCAAAGGTACAATATGGTAAAGAATGGGTGCAACGACTAGAGGCATTTACCAATGTAGCTAGAAATGTGGTGATAGGGACTGGCCTATTACTACTTTTTTCTGCCGCCTTTGTAGTATCTATTACCATAAAGCTAAATGTATATTCCAGGCAGGAAGAGCTTGAAATTATGAGGCTTGTAGGGGCGACCAATGGATTTATTGAAGGCCCTTTTTTAATAGAGGCCATGCTCCAGGGGCTGCTTGGCTCAAGTATTGCCATAGGGGTAGTCTATGTAACCACTAAGAATCTCAGTGCAAGACTCGTGGGTAGCCCTTTGTTAAATAGCATTGAGTTAGTCTTTCTGCCAAAGGAGATGATCGTGGCCGTAATAGGCCTCAGTATTTTATTGTGTTGCCTTGGAACGCACTTTTCAATGAGAAAAATCCTGAAGACATGAAAAAGGAAATTTTCATCATAATAAATATTCTATTAACCTTTCTAACGTCCATTTCATTTGCTGAAGAGGCTATAAAGCCGAAAATAATCCCTTCCAAGGCAACGCTAAAAAATATCACCAAAGAAATTCAAGAAAAAAAAAGAAACTTGAAACAATCAAAGAAGACAAAAAAAAGATTCTCCATTCAATTGAATTATTGAACAAAGAGATTCGAGTACACTGGAATGCACTCCAGGAAAAGAAAAAACAAATATCAGAGATCGAACAAAAGATTAAAAGGACCCATTCAGAAATAGAAAAAATGAATGAGGCCTTAAATAGACAAAAGGCCTTTATACAGAGAAGACTTAAATCATTATGGGAGTTTGGTCCCCTCGGTACCCTCAATGTGATCTTCTCATCGCATTCTTTAGGAGAGCTATATTCTAACCAACAATATTTAGTATATGTCATTGAAAATGATCAACAAATTAGAAAAAAATATATAATGGAACTCAAGGCACTCCGGAAAAAAAAGCTTGGCCTTGAAAAGGAAAAAGACAATCTCATTAAATTGACCCAAGAGATCCAGAACGAAGTCATAGAACTTGAAGAAGCTAGGGAGACTAAAAGAACATTTCTAGAAGATCTAGAATCCCAGGAAAAAGGTTATAGAAATTTAATTGCCTCGTTACAGGAAACGGAAAAGGGCATCACCACCCTAGTACAAAAACTCAAAAGCAATAAAAAAGTTGTTAAAGAGCCTCAGTCACGCTTTGAGGAAAATATAGGAAAGCTTACCCCTCCAATTTTTGAGGCATTGAGAGTGCTTACACCAAAGCTTCATCCCATGGTACCTAGAAATGGAGTTGTGTTTGAAGCCCCACTTGGCACTCCAGTCCGTACAATCTTCGATGGCGTAGTCAAATTCGTTGGAAGGGTAAAGGGATACGAAACAGTAATAATCATTGACCATGGTGGTGGATATATGAGCCTCACCGGTTATCTCAACCAGGCCTTTGTTCATGTCCGTCAAAGACTCTTAGAGGGAGACACCATAGGCATTGCAGGTACCGGTGGCTTTATAGAGTCAGGGGCCTATTTGGAAATCAGGAAAAATGGAGAACCAATCGATCCATTAAGGTATATAGATTTGAAAGGCATTCCTATAGAATGAGTAAAAGCCTTTAAAGGGGCTCATGCTTTGAGCATCTAGCCCTAGAGTGAGCGATACCTATACATAGCAAACTATCAACATGGCCTCTCATTGACTCTGCTAACACCTAGCCAATAGCATTTAATTTTTTTAAGTTACATAGTTGGGAACAGTTCTCAACTAGAAGCTCGTAAGCTGCTGTTTTTAGGTTTTTTGGTTGGAAAAGTTGAGCTATGGATTATAGTTAGAAAAAATGAATTTTATCACCTCATGTCCTCGACAAACCCGGCAATTGCCGTATATATTTTAAAGTCTGAAAAAGATTGGAGGCTTAGTATCAAACATGAAAGTATTTCCCCAAGGAAGTATTAAGGTGATCCTGACAACCCTTTTCTTTTTATGCCTTTTTATTGGCTTTGGCCTCTATCAAGTGAATGATATTTCTTCTGCTAAAGAAGATGACGATCTTTATAAAGAACTCAAGATGTTTGCCAGTGTTCTGGACATAGTACAGAGAAATTATGTAGAAGAAGTGCCGACACAAAAGCTAATCTATGGGGCCATTGACGGAATGCTCCAATCTCTCGATCCCCATTCCTCATTCATGAAACCAGAAGAGTTCAAAGAACTTCAAATAGAGACCAAAGGAAGTTTCTCTGGTATTGGAATCGAAATAACCATCAGAGATGGAGTCCTCACTGTGGTCTCTCCAATTGAAGGGACTCCTGCTTACAAGGCTGGGCTAAAGGCCAATGACAAAATTGTTAAAATCAATGGAAAGACCACCAAAAATATGAGCCTCATGGAGGCAGTAAAACTTTTGAGAGGTAAAAAAGGTACCAAGGTTACCATTTCTATCTTCAGAGAAGGCTGGCATAACCTTAAAGACTTTACGATAATAAGAGATGTTATCCCAATAAAAAGTGTAAGATATCAGATAATTGATAAAGGATATGGATATGTAAGGATAAGAAACTTCCAGAAAAAGACCGTGGGAGAATTAAGAGAGGCCCTCCATAAAATGGAAAAGGAAAAAGGTGGGCTCAAAGGACTCATCATCGATCTTAGAAACAATCCAGGAGGACTCCTTGAACAGGCAGTCAAGGTATCCGACGAATTCATTGACAAGGGACTTATAGTTTATACCAAAGGTAGACTCAAAAGCCAGGAAATGAAATTTGAGGCCCATCCTGACCATGGAGCACATGCCTATCCCATCGTAGTATTGGTCAATCAAGGCAGTGCCAGCGCCTCTGAAATCGTTGCCGGTGCCCTTCAAGACCATAAGCGCGCGATAATAGTTGGCGAGCCTACCTTTGGAAAAGGCTCTGTTCAGACTGTCATACCATTAGACGATGGAGCAGCACTCAGGCTCACGACAGCACTCTATTATACTCCCAGTGGCCGTTCTATACAGGCCAAAGGCATTATTCCCGATATCGAGGTACCATTTATACCAGATGAAAATCTGGAAAAGAAAAAGATTCCACAGGATCATTTTATCAAGGAAAAAGACCTTGAAGGCCATCTGCCAAATAATACCGATCTAGAGGCTTCAGAGAAAAATGATGCTGAGAATAAACAGGCTGACTCCGTGAAAAATGACGAGCAACCAAGTAACAAAAAGCCGAAGAACGGCTTCAAGATGGACAACCAAATACGTGAAGGACTTCGAATACTTAAGGCCTGGAATATATTTGCCAAAAGTTGCGTACCCGGTCTCCAAACTTGGAAAAAGTGATCAACAACCAACCACTAAGTATGTACCAAGATGCGAGGCAGAGGAATTGATGTATCTACTATCTGTAGATCCAAGATTCGACTACATAGGAGAACGGGTGCCCTGTGAGCGCTCACAAAAGGAAGGGATCTCGTAAGAAAGCAAGGCCTTACAAGGTCCCTATTCTGTTGTTAATAGCGTTTTTTCTGCTTAGTGGGGCCATTGCATCCATCCTGGTGATAGTCCCTCAAGGTGCAGGCAAGTTTACTTTAGGAAAGATGAATTTCGAGGCCTTTAAAGATAGATCTGTACCTCCGCCCAGGGCACCAATAATAAAACAATCTAAGACACCCCATTCATCATATAGCCTTCCACTGGTGGCAATTATAATTGATGATATGGGCTACCACGGAAAAATAGACAACCTTTTTTTGCACTTGAGTGCCCCTCTGTCTTTCTCCTTTCTACCGTATGGTCCTTTTACCAGAAAATATGCCGAGGTTGCTCATAAGCTTGGCCGTGATGTCCTCATTCACATTCCCATGGAACCTATTGAAAAGGACGTAAATCCAGGCCCAGGGGCACTTCGTACAGATATGGATCCTGCTGAAATCATACGGATTATAGGAGAAGAGATATCTTTGGTCCCCTATGCAAAAGGCGCAAACAATCACATGGGATCCCAATTTACTACCTCAAAAAAAATGATGGATATAGTGCTCCTGGAATTGAAAAAACGCGCTCTATTTTTCATTGATAGCAGGACTACCAAAGATTCCATTGCATGTTCAGAGGCAATTCGTTTAGGGGTCCCGGCCCTTGAACGGCAGGTATTTCTAGACTACCAGCCCAAAGAGCACATTGTAAGACAAGAGCTTAGAAGGCTCATTAACTTGGCAAAACAACACGGATTCTCCATTGCAATTGGCCATCCTTTCAAAGAAACTTACAATGTCTTAAAAAAGGACTTGCCCTTAGTTCAAAAAGAGGTGAAGATTGTCCCTGTAAGTTATCTTATTGCACTATTCAAGGGGGATCAGAGATGAAATATGGTGAAAAAGAAATCCAAGAGGCCAAACTCGAACCGTGGCCTAACCCCAGTCCCCAAAGGGACTACGAGATATCCATATCATTTCCTGAGTTTACATGCCTGTGTCCTCGGTCAGGATACCCGGATTTTGCAACTATCAAGATTACCTATACTCCAAATGAATGGATTGTAGAACTCAAAAGCCTAAAATTATTTCTCAACCAATATAGAGATCGCTATATTTCTCATGAACAAGCCACCTGTGAGATCTTTGAGGCATTGGATCAAATCCTCAAGCCTAAAAAATTAAAGGTAATAGGGGACTTTAATCCCAGAGGAAACGTCCATACTGTCATCACAGTGGAAAAATAAGGAGGTTTTTATGGATGCCTACTTGACCATTGAACGCAAAAGATGTGCCCTGATGATTATAGATCCTCAGGAAAAATTGATGAAGGCAATACATAAGGCAGATGAAGTGATTAAAAACACTGCCTTAATGATCAGGGCTGCCAAAGAGTTTTCCATTCCCATAATAGCTACAACACAATACAAAAAGGGAATTGGACCAATAGTGCCCGAACTACAGGAACTACTAGAAGATGTTAACGAAATAGATAAAGTAGAATTTGATGCCTTTTTAAACCATGGTTTCTATTCTGCCTTAAAGGCCCTTCCCTCTTCTGTTGACACCTTAATACTCACCGGAGTTGAGGCCCACATATGCATTCATCAGACTGCGCTTTCAGGCAAAAGGCATGGCTATCATATAGCAATTTGCCAAGACGCAGTATCTTCAAGGAACAAACGCCACAAAAAGATTGCAATCCAAAACTTCAGGGCCCTGGGTTTTAAGGTATGTCCTGCAGAGACCTTTGTCTTTGAGCTATTAGGAAGGGCTGGTACCCAAGAATTTAAAAATCTTTTGCCATATATAAAGTAGGTTACTTCTCAACACCAAATATAGTCGTTAGTTCAAAAGCTATTTCTATAGAGGTCAAAAGGCTACTTTTGACCTCTTCTATTATGCCTACACCAGTTCCTTCGTGGGTTAGGAAATTTCCATTTTTCATCCATGCCCCTGGCCTTTAAGGCATTGAAATGGCAAACCTCTCTTTTCAACAACGCTGATGTTTTTCTCATCAACATATGGAGCGTCAAATTTTCAGCTAGGATCCAGTTTTAAGAAAGAGACTTATCATAAAGATCAAACTGGTAGATCTCCATTACAAAAAATATGATAATTGTCACATAGCATAGTAGAGGAATTGGCAAAGATGCTGGCCATTCACTCAAAAATAGGAGATAATTAAATCCTTAAAGCCAAAAAACTTTTGGCATTGATTTCATCATGCAGGTTTGGAGCATTGATATGCTGGATACAATAATAACATGGTCTCTTACTGTCTTGAGTATTGTAGGGGCAGTGCTTAACATAAAAAAAAGACGTTCCGGTTTTGCAGTCTATACTGTGGCCAACATCGGATGGATAATCGTAGACCTCTATCATGAAATATATGCACAGGCCGCTTTATTCTGCATTTTTACAGGTCTTTCCACCTGGGGCTGGATAGAATGGGGAAGGCAAAAATGGCCAATTCATTAATTAAAAGTGGTTTTGAAACATTTGAACATGGTGCCGATATCGGCATAAGGGGCTATGGCACGTGCCTTGAAGAGGCCTTTAGCAACGGGGCAAAGGCCATGTTCTCGATAATGGTCGATGACTTGACTAAAATTGAAGCCAAACAAAGACGAGAAATAAGCTCTTTCTCCTTTGATCTGACAGGCCTTTTCGTGGCCTTTCTCAATACATTAATAGCAGAGGCAGATATAAATCATATGGTCTTTTCTGAATTTAACTGCGATATCGATACCAATACCTTTTCATTAAAGGGAGAAGCCCTTGGAAACACTATTCCATCTGGAATCGGCAATATAGGTGTTGAGATAAAGGGAGCCACATTTACTGAGGCCAAAGTGGAAAAAAGAGGAGACGTATTTTTGGCTCAATGCGTTGTAGACGTATAGGAGGAACAGCTTGGATACCAAAAGACTCAACAGGATAAATGAATACATCTGGGAAATCCTCAAAACTGAACCAATGAGGGTGCCTGCGCGTATCTTTGCAAGCACTGATCTCATCCAGGATATGGACGACAAGGTCTTTGAACAGATTTCCAATGTGGCAGCTCTTCCTGGGATCGTAAAGGCAGCC
The DNA here is from genome assembly GCF_001687335.1 of Dissulfuribacter thermophilus. NCBI lineage: Bacteria > Pseudomonadati > Thermodesulfobacteriota > Dissulfuribacteria > Dissulfuribacterales > Dissulfuribacteraceae > Dissulfuribacter > Dissulfuribacter thermophilus. The sequence continues at coordinate 114,503 of NZ_MAGO01000002.1, forward strand.
CTGGCCATGCCAGATGCCCATTGGGGATACGGTTTTCCCATTGGCGGTGTGGCGGCCTTTGACCCAGATGATGGTGGAATCATCTCAGTGGGAGGCGTGGGCTACGACATATCGTGTGGAGTCAGGACCCTCCTTACTGGACTCACCATTGAAGAAATCAGGCCCCATATAGAGACCCTGATAGATAGCCTGTTTGAGCACATACCTGCTGGGGTTGGCTCCGAAGGGAAGATAAAACTGAGCCCAGAAAAACTCGATGAGGTCCTCGAAGGAGGGGCTGTATGGGCTGTAGAAAAGGGATATGGCACAAAGGAAGATTTGAATCACATAGAAGAGAGGGGAAGATTAGATGGTGCTGATCCCAGTTGTGTCTCAGATACCGCAAAAAAACGTCAGTACAGGCAAATAGGCACTCTGGGGTCTGGGAATCACTATCTGGAAATCCAAGAGGTTGAAACAATCTTCGACCGAAAAGCCGCTGAGGTCTTTGGTATTTCAGAAGGCGATGTAGTAATATCAATACACTGCGGTTCAAGGGCACTGGGCCATCAAATTGGAACCGATTACATTCAAATCCTTGGGGCCGCGTCCAAAAAATACAACATACCTATAAAAGAACGTGAGCTCGTATGTGCTCCCATAAAATCACCAGAGGGCGAAAGATATTATAAGGCCATGGCATGCGGTGTAAATTGTGCCCTAGCAAATCGCCAGGTCCTAACACACCTGGTGAGAGAGGTTTTTGAAAACATCTTACCAAATGCTGAGATAAAAATTCTCTATGACGTAAGCCACAACACATGCAAAATAGAAGAACACGAGGTGGGGGGTGAACTCAAGAGATTATATGTGCATAGGAAAGGGGCAACAAGGGCCTTTGGTCCTGGGAGAAAAGAGCTAGCAGAGCCCTTCAGAAAAATTGGTCAACCAGTAATCATTGGAGGCACAATGGGTACCTACTCCTACATTCTCGTGGGGACAGAACAGGGAGAGGCCCTTGCATGGGGCTCTGCATGTCATGGTGCAGGCAGGTCAATGAGTAGGCGTCAGGCCCTAAAGAGATGGAAAGGTAAAAAAATTATATCAACTTTAGCGCATAGAGGTATATTGGTCAGGGCAGCTAGCTACAGAGGGGCTGCAGAAGAGGCCCCTGAAGCCTATAAGGATGTTACAAGGGTAGTAGATGCTACCCACTATGCTGGACTGGCCAGGAAGGTTGCAAGGGTGAAACCTCTTGCCGTTGTCAAGGGTTAAAAACAAGCAAAACGATTGCAGGCCTTACAAAAGATTTCAGCAGTGCATCCATTTCCGTGTCAATGGCAAACCTGGGACATCGCCCTTTGAAAAGAGAAATTGGCTCACATACATCCCCCCTGCCCTAAAACTCATCTGAGATCCTATGAGATATAGACGCCACATCCTTACAAATTCTTCTCCCTTCATTGCCTCAATCTCGTCTTTTGCAGCCTCAAATCGTCTTAACCAATGCCCCAGGGTCAGGTCATAGTGTCTTCTGAGATCCTCTATATCTATGAGTTTGAATCCAGCATCATAGGCAGCCTCAAGCACTTGGCCAATTGCGGGGATGTAGCCCCCTGGAAATATGTAGGTACATATCCATGGATCAGTATCTGCAGGCTTCATCCTTGAGATAGTATGGAGTAAAAAAAGGCCTTCGTCTTTTAAAAAGTCAAAGGCTCTTTTAAAAAAGATCTTATACTTCTCCCTTCCAACGTGTTCAAACATCCCTACAGAAACTAATTTATCAAAGGTCCCGAATTCTTTCCTTGAGACTTCACGATAGTCCTGAAGCCTCATCTCACACCTATCCTGAAGTCCTTTTTCCTCTATCAATTTCTTCCCATATTCCATCTGTTCATGGGAAAGGGTTAATCCAACTGCCTTGGCCCCGAATCGCTCTGAAGCAATCCTAATAAGTGCCCCCCATCCGCAACCTATGTCTAGGAGTCTTTCTCCAGGTGAAAGTTGCAATTTATGCAATACGTGAAGATTCTTATTCAATTGAGCCTGTTCGAGACTATCATCTGGAGTCTTAAAATAGGCACATGAATAATTCATATCTTGGTCAAGCCAAAGCCTATAGAACTGATTTCCACGGTCGTAGTGAGTCTTGATATCTCGCTTGCACTGGTTAATCCCATGTCTGCCCCTAAATTTCAACCAACAGAGCCTGACTTTTTTGCCCAAAGACACTCTAGAAAAAAAATCTCTTGAATAGGCTAGATAAAGGAGTGTTCCAAGGTCGCCCTCAACCTCTAACTCTCCTCTCATATATGCCTCTCCAAATCCTAGAGATAGATCAGATATGATGGCATCAATGACCTTTGGATTTTTTATAGAAATGGTCGCCTTTAATTCCTCTCCCCCTAGCCTTTGAGACGAGCCATCCCAGTATTTTATGAGGATACCCGGATCATCGTTATCAAAAAGGGATTCGAAAAGCTTTTGGGCCTGTTTGGCTTCCATGGCATCCTCCTTTTGTCCCCAAACTTCGAGCCCTCAATTATGTCCCTAAAATGCAAGACAAAAAGTATGTCTATTCACCTCCATCTTGACCTTTGACATACTTCATACATGCATAATTTGGGCTCAATTTTCTATATAAGGATACTTTATTATCTTTCCATTCTGGGTCCTAAATATGGCTTCACCTCCATCAAGAGCGATAAGATAATTGGGCATGAGGAGTGCCTTGCCACCTGCATCTGGAAGATCAACGACATAATGGGGAATACAAAGACCGCCAATTTTTCCCCAGAGATTCTCCATAATTTCAATACCTTTTGAAAGGGGCGTCCTAAAGTGATCAGTGCCCTTTACCGGGTCACAATGAAACAGGTAATAGGGCCTGACTCCTATAGTTTGTAACTTCTTAAAAAGTGTCTCTAATATTTCAATATCATCATTTACTCCCTTTAGCAAGACTGCCTGATTGGAAACAGGAATGCCTTTGGTAATCAGGCGTTCTACAGCCAAAATTGCCTCGTTCGTAATCTCCCTGGGGTGGTTGAAGTGGGTATTTATCCATATGGGTCTAAACCTGGACAACATTTCTGATAGAGAGTCGTCTATCCTCATAGGAAGAGTCACTGGGGCCCTTGTTCCGATTCTAATCACTTCAACATGAGCGATCTCTCTTAGAGACCTCAAAAGCTCTTCGAGTAAATGGTCTCCCATAAAGAGCGGGTCTCCCCCAGAAAGGATCACCTCCCTTATCTCGCTGTGTTCTGAAATATATTTGATTGCTTTTTCCCGATACTCTCTCTTGACCGCAGTGGGGACGTCAGTTTTACCCCAGTTCCTTTTTCTATTACAGTGTCTGCAGTATACTGCGCAACGACCTGTCGAAATGATTAAAGCCCTATCCTTATAGCGATGGATGAGACAAGGAGTTGGTGAAAATGGTTCCTCTAGGAATGGATCTTCTGTAGAACCTGCCTCGTTGACCTCTATCTCTTCCAGACTGGGTATACACTGACTCCTAATAGGGTCCATTGGGGCATCCCAGTCAATTAGGGACAGATAATAAGGCGTAGCTGCAAAATGATATCTTGAGACGAGCTTCTTAAATGCCTCTTCCTTTTCCCTAGGGATTTGAATTAACCCCTTGAGCCCATGATAGCCCTTTACTCTATTTCTAAACTGCCATCGCCAGTCAAGCCATTCATTGTTTTTAGGATAAGCGATCATAAGCCAGTAACTCTGAAATATGGCTAATTGGGAGCATACGAGAAGTATGCAGAATTTAAATTAATCACTGGTTTATTTGCTCTCCAGGCAGATGCTGATGGACATGGACAATTCTTTATCCGCTGGCGCCTTTACCAGCGGATAAAGAGCAATGCGCCAGCATTTAATATATGGGGTTTCCCCAAATTCGTCTGTAGCTATTTAAAAATTTTCTATATTTTAATCAAAAGGATTCTTGAGCACAATGGTCTGCTCGCGTCCTGGTCCTACAGAGACTATTTCTACAGGTACCCCGGACAAATCTTCTATAGCCTTTATATAATCCTGACACTGAACAGGAAGCCCATCAATGGAATCAATCCCGCTTATATCTTCATCCCAGCCATTGAACTCTGTATATTCTGGGACTAGTGATTCTACTTCCCTAATTGTACCAGGCATGTATTCCCAGGTCCCTGACCTACCCTTGTACTTAGTGCAGACCTTCAACGGATTAAATCCACTGAGAACGTCCAGCTTTGTTATGGCGAGACCATCGATCCCATTCAACCGAACAGCATCTTTCAATACCACGCCATCGAGCCAGCCACAGCGCCTCTTTCTTCCTGTGGTCGCACCGAACTCTCCACCTCTGACCTGCATTCTGTCTCCAACTTCATCAAAGAGTTCAGTGGGGAATGGCCCGCCACCTACCCTGGTTGTGTAGGCCTTACAGACTCCAATTACCTTGTCTATCCTAGATGGCCCAATTCCCGCTCCAGTGCATGCTCCACCTGCGACGGTATTGGAGGAAGTTACAAATGGATACGTACCATGATCAATATCCAACTGGGTACCCTGAGCCCCTTCGAATAGCACGTTTTTCCCATTTTTCAAAGCCTCATCAATAATAAATGAACAATTATCTACATAAGGGGAAAGAATTTCCCGATATCTCTCATATTCCCTTAATATCTCGTCAAAACTTATTTTTTGAGCGCCGAACTGTTTCTCAAGTATGAAATTTTTTGCCTCAACATTTTCTTTGAGCTTCTCTCTAAAAAGCTCTGGGTCCATCAGGTCGCCAATCTTGATACCGCACCTGACAATCTTATCCTCATAACACGGGCCAATACCACGGCCTGTTGTTCCAATCTTCTTTCCCTTACTCTTTGCCGCCTCTCGCGCATGATCAAGTGCCCGGTGATAGGGCATGATAAGGTGGGTATTATAGCTAATCTTAAGCCTTTGAGGGGTGATCTCTAGGCCCTTCGACTTCAGCTCTTCAAGTTCCCCAATAAGGACCGAAGGATCGAGCACCACTCCATTTCCAATGAGGCAAAGCTTATCCTCGTATAAAATACCTGATGGAATTAAGTGGAATATAAAAGTATTACCATCTACAACCAAGGTATGTCCTGCGTTATTCCCTCCCTGAAACCTTACTATCAGATCAGCATATTTGGTGAGGAGATCGACAATCTTGCCTTTTCCCTCATCCCCCCATTGTGTTCCCACAACTACTACCGCTGACATACTATCTTACCTCCACTTTAGTTTTTAATCTGAATCCTGCAATTGACAATTTTCCCGAACTTGGATTGTGGTCGAAGGGCACATAAGGCTTGAACTTATGCCTTTACCCATAGGCGCCTTTAATATTCGGAAAAATTGCCAATCCCGAATGGTGGCAAATGTGAGAAAATTCTGCTACCCTTGAATCACTAACTAATTGTTTTTTTAATATCAAACTTACAAAAGATAACATTTTGATATAAAAAGAAAAAAGCTTTTTTCTCGCATTCACCATGCAGGATTAAGGTTCAAACGCACTCAGGATACTTAAAGCATAAGAAGTTGTAAAGGGAAGCGACATGAAAAAGGGTCCAGAAGAACTTTTTATTATAGATGGAAGCTCTTATCTTTATAGAGGATACTTTGCTATTCGTCAGAACCTCACCACCTCTAGTGGATTCCCCACAAAGGCCATATTCAATGTCACCAATATGATCCTCAAGGTGCTCAGGGAAAAAGATCCTGGCTACTGTGTAGTTGTCTGGGATGCCAAGGGCCCAAACTTCAGGCACGAACTCTACCCACAATACAAGGCCAATCGCCCTCCAATGCCCGAAGACCTTGTGATCCAAGTACCTTATGTAAAAGAAATAGTGGAGGCCCTGGGAATACCTCAAATTGAGATCGAAAAAGTGGAGGCAGATGATTCAATTGCTACTATCTGTAAGGGATTAAAGGGGGTTAAAAAGGTTATTGTCTCTGGTGACAAAGATCTCGTGCAACTGGTGGACGATGAATGCGTGATCTGGGACCCTATGAAAGATGACTGGATTGACAAAAAGGCCGTACTCGAACGATTTGGGGTGGAGCCAGAAAAACTCCTCGATGTCCAAACCCTTTCTGGAGATACTGCAGACAACATACCAGGGGTCAAGGGTATTGGCCCCAAAAAGGCCTTAAAGCTCATACAAGATTTTGGCTCTGTAGAAGAGCTCCTCCAGAGAATAGATGAACTGCCCAAAGGGAAACTAAAGGACAATCTAAAACTCGAACAAGAAAACATTCCTGTCTACAAGGCATTAGTTGGCCTAAAAACAGATGTACCCATTGATCTCGACCTAAAAAAATTTGAAAGAAGACCTTGGGATATAGACAGATTAAAAGAGCTCTTTGAAAAATTCGAATTTCAGAAATTCCTTAATGATTTAATTCCTAAGAAAAAGATCGAATATGATGACTACGAACTAGCTCTAGATCACTCAAAACTCGATGAAATAAAAGAGCTTATCCAAAGGGCCAAGGAAGTAGTAATAGACACTGAGACTGATAGCGAAAATCCCATAGGAGCGCGGTTGATCGGTATTTCAATAGCCATTTCTCCGCCTAAGGCATACTATATCCCAATTGCCCACAAAGAAGAGACCAGAAACCTCTCCCTTGAGACTGTAAAATCAGTTTTAGGGCCTATTTTTAAAGATGAAAACATAAAAAAGATCGGGCAAAACATCAAATTTGACATCATTGTCCTTCGGTCTTCTGGATTCCAGGTACACGGTGTCTATGGAGACACCATGGTGGCCTCCTACCTTCTCGATCCCTCCAGACGTCAACACAATCTCGAAACCTTGGCCAAGGAATATTTAGGTCATCAGATGATAAGCTTTAAAGAACTAATGAGAGGGAGAAAATTCAAGGATTTTAGTGAAGTTTCAATTGAAGAGGCCATGAGGTATTCATGCGAGGACGTACATGTAACATTCCTTTTAAAAGATATCCTATTTAAACGCCTTCAGGATGCTGGCCTTATGGAGCTCTTTCACAAGGTAGAAATCCCTCTCATAAACGTGCTCGCTCACATGGAACAAGTAGGGATCCTCATAGATCAAAAAGGGGCCAAAGAATTGAGCAAAGAATTTGACTCTAAGATCAGTGAGCTTGAAAAGAAAATTCATGATCTTGCAGGTATTAAATTCAACATCAACTCTCATCAACAGCTCCAAAAGGTACTCTTTGAAAGGCTTGGACTGACCTCAAAGAAAAAAACAAAGAAAAAGACCGGATATTCCACTGACACTGAGGTGCTTCAGGAACTAAGAGAAGAACACCCCATTTGTGATCTACTCCTGGAGTATAGAAACCTCAGCAAATTGAAGAGCACATACTTAGATGGTCTTCTCAAGATGATCAACCCCAGGACCAACAGGATCCATACCTCTTATAACCAGACAGTTACAGCTACTGGAAGACTTTCATCAAGTAATCCCAATCTCCAAAATATTCCAATTAGGACTGAAGATGGTCTCAGAATTCGATCCTTATTCATTGCAGATGAAGGAAAGTTATTCCTTAGCTCTGACTATTCGCAGATTGATCTTAGGGTCCTTGCCCACTATTCTAAAGACAAGGCCCTAATTGAGGCCTTTTTAAAGGGAGAAGACATTCACACCAAGACTGCTTCGGAGATCTTCGATGTTCATCCTGCCTTCGTAACTCCAGAGATGCGGAGAATGGCCAAGACTGTAAATTTTGGAATCATCTACGGAATGAGTCCCTATGGACTTTCAAAGGAGCTTGGTATTGATAGATCAAAGGCCAAGACATTTATCCAAAAATACTTTGAAAAATATCCCGGTGTAAAGCAATATATGGATAAAGCCATAGAGACCGCAAGAAAGCAGGGCTTTGTAACTACAATCCTTGACAGACGTCGCTTTATTCCTGAAATAAATAGTCCTTTAAAACATGTTCGTGAGTTTGCTGAAAGAACTGCCATAAATACCCCTATACAGGGAAGCGCTGCAGATATTATCAAGCTTGCCATGATAAGGGCTCATGAATTCATAGAAAAAAGGCAGTTGAGAGCGAGGCTCATTCTGCAAGTTCATGATGAATTGGTATTTGAAGTCCCCGAAGACGAGATCGAGATATTAAAAGAAGAGGTAAAAAAGATCATGGAGGGGGCTGTAAAGCTCGATGTACCATTGATTGCAAATATAGGAATTGGAAAAAACTGGGCAGAGGCTAAGGCATAAGACATGTTTCAGACACTAGATGGTTCAAAGGCCTCAGAAAAGGGATGGGTGTGGAAGAACGAGGTACAGTATACATCCAATCCTGGACTCATAGGCAGGGAACTAGAAAGATTGATACGAGATGCCACCTGGGTTGAATTGAGGACTCCTGGATACAGGTCTGCTCCAACAATAATAATTGACATGGACAACTCATCCATAACAGTGGACAAGCCTGTAGACTGGAAAGAGGCATCGGAGGTCATTTTAACCTATAGGAGAAAGGGTGAACCCTGGAACTTTCTTAAGGCAAAGGCCAAGGCCACTCAGGAAAAGACATTAATATTTAGCAGACCCTATCTATGGGCCATACTGGAACGTAGGGAATTTTATAGAATACAGTGTCCAAGTGGTTGTACAATCAGGTTGTATCCTCAAAAGGGTGAGCCATTGGAAGGCATAATTAAGGATATAAGTCTAAAGGGAGTTGGCATCGAATGGATGCCTCCAAAAGGTGCAAAACTTCCCTCTCTTAGAAAACATTTTTCAAGTATTTTCCTTTCCTTGAGACTTGTAAATTCAAAAGATATCTGTCACCTTGAAATAAGAGGTGGAGAGATAAGAAGGATCCAGCGGCCTGGGAGATTTGGGCCACGGATTTACCGAATTGGGCTACAACTTTACCCTGACTCAAACCAGACAAATCAATTGTCTTCATATATAAGAAAGAGAGAGCTAGAGCTTTTGAGGCTTCTGAACCAGCCATGATTAGGAGAAAGGGACAATGAAAAAGATTGGAATTGTGAGAGACAACCGTTACATGGACCACATACCAGGACCATCTCATGTGGAGAGCCCTGAAAGATTAAAGGCGATTTACCAGGCCATAGATGAATGCTTTGTCCATGATGAACTCATAAATATCGAACCTCGACAGGCCAATTTTGAAGAGCTCAATTGGAATCACTATGCCAATTATATTAAATCAATAGAGGCTACTCAAAATAGACAGGATTTTACTACCTTGGATCCAGATACAATCGCCTGCCCGGAAAGTTTTTCTGTAGCAACCCTTGCAGTGGGAGGAGTATTTGCGGCCATTGATGCCATCATGACTGGAAAGGTAGAGGCTGGATTTTGTCTGATCAGGCCACCAGGGCACCATGCAGAGCCTGACAGGGCAATGGGATTTTGTCTTTTCAACAACATTGCCCTTGGAGCCTATTACTGTCAAAAGGTCCACTCACTCGATCGTTGCATGATAGTTGATTTTGATCTTCATCACGGCAACGGGACTCAAAGGAGTTTCTATTCTCAAAAAAATGTACTCTATTTTTCTACCCACCAATATCCTTACTATCCAGGCACAGGTGCTCATACTGAAGTGGGTTCCGGCAGTGCAAAGGGTTTTACTGTCAACTGTCCACTTCCAGCAGGCTGTGGAGACCAAGACTATGCCGCCATCTTTAAATTACTACTAGATCCCATTTGCTCATCATTCAAACCAGATATCATATTAGTATCCGCTGGATTCGATATATTTTGGCAGGACCCACTGGGGGGCATGAATGTAACAGAAAAGGGATTTTCCGCAATCTCTAGAGCTCTCATCACTATGGCTGAAACCACATGCAATGGAAGGCTCCTCTTTGTATTAGAAGGTGGCTACAGCATGGATGGTCTAAAAACTGGTGTAATATCAATATTGAGGCAACTTGTTTCCAGAAAAGAGGATGACAGTGTAATTAAAGATGCAACGAAATTCCTTGAAGAGGCACAACCATTTGCAGCCAGACAATCCTTAGAAAAGGCCATTGGGGTGCAAAAAAGCTATTGGGACCTTTGATTTTATACCTAAATCCTGCACGGCAAAAGGGGGCAAAAATTAATTGTATAGGTTATATACGCATCCCAGGAGCAGGCCCAATTTCAGTTCCATCCGGGACTACCTGGTCTTTTGATATAGTGGCACCTGCACCGATTGTAGTAATGAGTCCATCTTTTTTCCCGATGATGGAACCTCTTCCAACAGTCACTCCTATGTCCGTAATGGTTCTATAGACTCTGGCCTCAGGGGCTATTTGCGTATCAAAAAAGAGTATAGAATCTTCGATCACAGCACCTTTTCCCACTACGACACCTGGAAAGAGTATTGAACGCCTTACAATCCCGTCAACCCTCACACCATTATAAATCCTAGAGTCTGTAACCTGAGCATGCCTACCAAAACTTGCAGGACCCCTGTCTCGTATGGCCTCATGATCCAAATTTGTCCTAATATTCCAGCGATCCAAGTCGATTTTTGGTTCTTGGCCAAGTAAATCCATATTGGCCTGCCAATACTCTTCAAGAGTCCTCGAATATGCCCAGTAACCACGGAAAAAATAGCCGAAAAATCTCCTTCTACCAACTAACTTGGGCATTATATCCTTTCCAAACTCATGAGATGAGTCTCTAACATTTTCCTGTAGAAGCTCCAAGAGAACTTGGGTGTTAAAGAGATATACAGTCATTGACGCCCAGTTAGAGTAGTGTGTTTTCGGTTTTTCTTCGTAGCCAAGTATCCTTCCCCCTTTTGGGTGCGAATCTTCTATTTTAGCCTCTCCAAACCTTGAGGGCCCATCAGCCTCTCTGTCCACAAAGGCACAGGTAATTTCTGCTCCCATCTCTAGGTGGAATGATATCATGTCACGGTAATCCATTCGATAAATGTGATCTCCGGACAAAATCAAGACCATTTCAGGTTTAATAGATTCTATAAAATCAATATTTTGATATACTGCATCCGCAGTACCTTTATACCAATCCGATGCACGGAGGGCCTGAAACGGGGGAAGGAGCGTTACCCCGCGATTTCTTCCTACCATATCCCATGAAGATCCATTACCGATATGTTCCACCAGGGACGAGGCCCTGTATTGACAGAGGACCCCTACCCTTTCAATTCCAGAGTTCATTAGATTGCTTAGTGGAAAATCAATAATCCTGTAAAGTCCGCCAAAGGGCATGGTGGATTTAGGCCTTAGGTGAGTAAGTACTCCTAGCTCGTCCACTCTTCCGCCTGCAAGTATCAGGGCTAAAATATTATCCATACCAACTCCTAACCATCCTGCCCAGCATCACTCCACCTAGTCTGTTTCCTCTGTTTTTTGATCTCCTGAGGCTGCCTCTTCAACTGCTTCATCTACCATCTGATCGAAATCCTCTCCTAGATCATCTCCTGCAAGACTTCCCATCTTCTTCATCCATTTGGCCATAGTCTTTGGATCACTTTCGTCTAACCCCCCGAGCATTGTTGGATCCATGAGCCTCTCTAATCTTGTCTCCTCAGAGAGGCGAACCCTCACCCTTGATATGAGTTTTTTTACGGACTTACTTCCACAATGGGAGCAAAATGGTTCAAATTCTTTGACATTAAGCACCAGGTGAGAAGAGATTCTACTACACTCATGGCACCTGTATTCATAGATAGGCATACCCACCACCTCCTCAAAAAAGCTATTTCAAAACGCTCTTAAAAAATTTCTGAAGCCCTTTAGTGTCAAAGGTAGAGGGATCAATGTCTGGGAGATTTTTGAAGGGCACCTCTGCCCTTGCGCTTTGTCTATGTCCTCCAGCTGAACCCACTTTTCCGAAAACCTTTTGGGCCAGTTTGCCCGCATCTTTTTTATAACCATCGGAACGAAATATAACAATTAGTTTCTCTCCATATTGACCGGAGATGATGACCCATCCAATCTCATGGACATGGGTGAGAAAATCAGCCACCACAACGAGGATATCCGGATTTCCAACTCTCCCTAAGTGGGCATAAATTCGATTTTTACGAATTTTCATGTTTTCAAAGGCAATCTTAAAATATTTCAGCTCAGATCTTCTGATATCGGCAGTCTCTATTTTGTTTAGAAGATTTTGATTTATACGTTTAAAAAGATACTGAAAACACAATACATCTGAATAGGAGCACTTAACAGTGAAATTTTGGGTATCCACTTTTATTCCATAAAAAAGACCAGTGGATAGCGCAACAGAGGGCTTGATTCCAGCAGCTTTAAGATATTCCGTCATCATTGATGAAACAGCACCGTACTCAGGTCGAACGTCGATAAATCGTGCATTCCACCCGGTGGTGAGGGGATGGTGATCAATGACCACATCGAATTCAATCTTTTGGAAGTCTGGGTGATGGGAAGGCTGAGAATCCACAATGATCCTCTTGGTAAACTCCTCTGCCTTTACATTCTTCAGTCGCACTAGAGGGATCTTCAAAAGGTCTCTCATAGCAAGATTATTAACACGTTTAATGTTATTGGGGTGAGCTATAACTATTTCCCGAACCCTACGACTCAAAATTCTCTTGAGTGCCATGGCACTTGCCATGGAGTCTGGATCAGCAACTATAACTATGAGAACCCTATCTTCCCTTGAAAAAAGTTGGCAAAAGGAACGAAAACGCTCTTTATTGGAGAGCCTTTTTAGGGCCTTAACACAACATATTATATCATTACGACCGTTTTTACTGGCATTAGCACCCTTTTTACCATTTTCTGTAGCCATATCTTACCAGTTCTTTTTGAATGCCTCTATCTTTCCCTATGACTCTAATGGAGGTTCCGATTCCCTTGGAAAAGTTTCTTTTTGAGAATATTTTGTGGCGATTATAATCAGTATTCCCAACTGTGGCAATGCCAACCTTATATTGGATTCAAATTATGATGCAGCTGGCAAATTTTACAAAATATTATTTGAGGGCTATACAGGTGAAGTTTTCAATAGAATTTAGCTAACAACCTATTGAAATTTAAATATATTATTTTTTACTCACATTATGGAGTGCTCAATCTACTTGAAAAGCGCTTGCCTTATAGAAGTTCCCTAGATATGTTGACAAATAGTATGAGGTTTTACAAAATTGTCTGGCTGGGGCTCCTTATTAGGGGTATTTTAGATACGGCTGCAGAAATTAAAAGAAGGAAAAGGAGGACTGTTAAACATGAAAGCCTACATACTGATAAACACCCAGATAGGAAAAACAACAGAGGTGGTCAAGGAACTTTCGGAGATGAAAGAGGTAAAAAAACTTGATATCATTATGGGACCTTACGATATCATAGCAGAAGTGGAAACCGACAACCATGACACCTTATCACGGATAGTAATCAATCGCATGCAAAGAATAGATGCCATAAACCATACAATGACTTGCCCTGTTGTGGCCATGGAAGACGCCCTTTAAAGCCTTTTATTTAGGCCTTTTTGCCAGGGCAAGCTCAACTTCAGTTTGAGTTAGGCCTAAACGATCGGCAATTTCTTCCACGGATTTTCCCATTGAAGAGAGTCGTTTTATCTCTGTATAAACATCTATAGGAGCTGTTTTTTTTACCTTTGCTTTACTGGTAGCGGAGATCTCTTCTTGCAGTCTCGTGGTCAACTCTTGACTCTCTTTGAGAATCTTTATGAGTCGTTCGATCTTCTTGGGATCTAAAAACGTAAGGCGCCTGTAAATAGCCCAAAAGGCTACTATAAGTATAAGATCAATAATTATCTGAAATAGTATTAAGACATTAAGACCAACTTCGAAATTCATATGGTTATATCAACTTTTTTTGACTCAACAGGGTGTGTATCTTCTTCCTTTTCTCCTTTTTCTGATGAATAAGACCTGTCGTTGGCCTCATCCTCCTTGTCCGTTACAGAAAGAGTGACCCTGTCTTCAGGATAGACATCTTCCTCATGCCTTTCATCTTTATCTTGTTCTTTTTCTGGATCCTTTTCTTTACCCCTTTTGAAGACGGCATCACCTCCTCCATGTTTTTGAATACGAGATAGAGGAATAGCACCATTTATTTTTTTTACTATGCCATCTGACATTTTACTTCAGTACAAACCCTACCAATCTAAGATCTTCGACCTTGTTTGGGGCCAAAAACTTGTTTAGGCGATCCATTATGGGCTTTCTATAAGAAAATAAAGATCTTTGACTCAATCCAGAACTTATATCGATTCCTTTTAATTCAGAATATATAATGTCCCTTACCCATGCAACTTTTTCACTGAATGCCCTCTTTGATGCCACATCATCGAACACCAGTTCTGCCTTAAGCTTGAAAAATACGAGTTCCCCGTTCATTTGGGCTGGAATGATAAATGGATCCAAATTCATAGTATAAAAACCGCGATCCAACCTTTGTAAATCTTGGATCTTACCTTCTGAGGTCTTAGTTGAAGTTTTGACATTAAGTGTCTGTTGACTAGTGTGTTTTAGATAATCTTGAGGAGGAGGTTCTGTCTTGAGTACCTTGAACAGGACAAAGATACCAACAAGGAAAATAATAGAATTTACAAAAGAAAAAATATTCGTCAAATTGAACCATTCTAGCAGAGACCCATCTTTTTCTTCCTCTAATTCTTCCTCCTCCACCTGATCTTCATGCTCTTCAGATCCAGAGACTAGCTCATCTCCAGATTCATCTTTACTTTCCGTCACCACTGTCTCTTCATCAGACTCAGGAGGCTCAACTTGAGACTCTGGCTCTGGAGTGTCCTTTATAAGGGGTTCCTTGTTGTCCTCTGTTATATCGTCAAATAAAGGGATCTCATCAAGCCCGCCACTTTCATCCCAAAGTTCATCATCGGTAATAGAGATTCCAAGGTCTTCTTCAAAATCCTCAAGGGGAGGGACTGAACTTTGGTCCTCCTGCTCCTCATTCAGCTGGTTGTCTTTGAGTGCGTTATCGTCCTGGCCCTCTTGGGGAATATCCTTCCCGATTACTTCTTCTTTTTTAGGACCCGGCTCTACAATATCTTCTATTATGCCTTCTTTGCGTTCTTCTTCAGCCACTTTTTAAATATCAAGAAAAGATTTTTTCAATCTTTTCACTCAATGTTTCCGGAGTAAAGGGTTTTACTATGTAATTGCTAACCCGTGCCTTAACAGCCTCAATAATATTTTCTTTTTGAGCCTCTGCAGTGACCATCAGAAATGGAATATCTTTAAAACGCTCATCTGCCCTAACCTTTTTGAGCAACTCTAGCCCTGTCATCTTTGGCATATTCCAATCTGATACAATGAAATCTACAGGCTCTTTTTGAAGGATCTCCCAAGCGGTAGATCCGTCGTCTGCCTCAATAAAATTTTTAAAGCCTATTTGGGACAAAATATTTTTCACAATACGCCTCATAGTGGCAAAATCATCTACGATCATAACCTTCATATTATAGTCAATGGCCATGTCAACCTCCTTTTATTACGCAGACTTAATCTAAGCTACCCTCACATCTTATTCGGCTAATGGTTCAAAGATCTAAAATAGAATTCCTTCTACACGGCAACTGCAAAAAGATCCTCTTTAAAGGCCCTGAGCTTTGCCCTGAGTCTGAGAATGGCCTTGGTGTGCATCTGAGATATTCTGGATTCGGTATAGCCCATGATCTCACCAATCTCCCTCATGGTCAGTTCTTCATAATAGTACAGAGATACAACTAGCTTTTCCTTTTCCGGAAGTCCCTGTATGGCCTCTTTGAGAATCTCTTTTACCTCACTCATATTGAGCTTCACAAAGGGATCTTGGTCACCATTGTCTGCTATTAAATCAAAAAGATCCTCTTCTGAGTTACTATCAGGCAGGCGTCGCCTTATCATTTCAATGTCTAGAAAGGTGACATTTTTTGTCTGATCTAGAAGTTGGTAGAATTCATCCAGACTTATCCCCAAGGCCTGGGCAACTTCTTCATCCTCAGCCGGTCTTCCAAGCCTCTTTTCCAGGTCGGCATAGGCCTTTTCTAAGTCAGAGGCCTTCTTTCTCAGGGAACGAGGAACCCAATCAAGAGATCTTAGCTCATCGAGCATGGCACCTCTAATTCTGAATTCTGCATAGGTTTTGAACTGATTTTTTTTTGTTGGATCGAATTTTTCAATGGCATCAATAAGACCCATTACACCGGAGCTGATGAGATCATCTATTGAAATATGCGGAGGAAGACGCATGGCCAATCGACCAGCCACATAACGAATAAGCGGCGCATAGTGGAGTATGAGTTGTCCACGCTCCTCACTTGTAAGCCGCCTATTTTTACTTAATAGCTCTTCAGCTAAATCCTTTTGACTTCCAGAGCTACCAGACATCCCTATCCCGGCTTTAATCCTTTAAGTTATTGAATCATCAAAAAATCTTTCCAGAAAAATCTTATATTTCCATCGGGCTTGGCCTCTTGACCCATCCTGTTAATCCTGTGAGCGAGATCTCGGAATGCCGCACTCGATGAGGCATTAGGATACATATCAAGGACTGCCCTTTGTTGCAATACTGCTTTTTGTAAATATTGATCCCTTGGGACAAAACCAATGAACTCCAATCGTAACGGTCCCAAGAAACGATCTGCTACCGATGCCAATTGACTATAAACCTTCTTGGCATCATTTTCACTATTTGCCCAGTTTACCAGGATGCAAAAGTCCTCGACCTTGTGCCTAGTATAAAGGACCTTGATGAGTGCATAGGCGTCAGTAATAGAAGTTGGTTCTGGTGTGACTACGATTATTCTATGTTGACTTGCTATGTTGAAATAGAGGACATTGTCTGAAATACCCGCGGCAGTGTCTATAAGCAGCGTGTCAATCATATCAGATATGGTTTCCATTTCATCGAGGAGAATTCTCTTTTGAGTCTCAGTCAGATCCAAAAGTTCCGGAACACCTGAACCTGCGGGAAGAATGAGAATCCCATGAGGACCTTCAACAAGTACGTCCTTGATAGTCTTTTCCCCTGATAATACGTGCTTAATATTATAGCGTGGGGCCAGGCCCAAAAGCACGTCAATATTTGCCAGTCCAAGGTCCGCATCTAGGATTAATGGCCTTTTGCCCATATTGGCCAAGGCAATAGCCGTATTGGCCACTATATTTGTCTTACCTACACCGCCTTTTCCGCTTGAAAATGAAAAAACACTATGGGTGGATCCCACTGATTATCTCCTTTGCCTGCGTCCTCAAACTCTTTTTCGCAAGCGCCTTTAAAAAAAACTGCCTCTTTTTACATGAAGAATGGCCCAGGGTACTAAATTTAAACTCTTCAAAGTCGGCTGTTACCCTTTGACCACTTGAAACATATACAACATCTACACTCAGATCCGCAACAATTTCTCTTACACGGCCTCTGTCTTTTAGCTCGTCAACCTTTGTCAATACAAAGGCGCATAAGGGAAATTCATAGATTTCACGAACAAGTGCCTTTAAATCCACTGGATTCATGTTTGAAGGCATCACTGCCAATGCCTTAAGACCTGGTGTTGCTACAAAAAACCTTTTCAGTCTATCCCTCTTTTCTTCATCAAAAAGGTTAACTCCTGGAAAGTCTGCAAGTAGAATTTCGTCCTCTGCTGAGGCTGATACAATCCTTAGCAATTCCAATGGAGTCTTTGCATTATAATATGGTATCTCAAGTATATGGGAAACCTTTTTGAGGGCCTCATGAGCGCCTAAACGTATGTTATCAACGTTTACTATCTTTACCCTGTAACCCTTTTGTTTAAATCTGAATGCAAGTTTCAAAAGAACTGTGGTTTTACCACTACCAGATGGGCCAATAATGCCGAAAAATTTGGGACTTGCGCTCAATAATTCATTTTCTGTGCAATAGAGCTTACGCCTTGATATTGACCTTGCGTCAAATTCGTCGTGCTGGACCTCATCTAGGTCCACTGCTGCAACTACTTCAAATAGTCGTGCTCCGTTTTCCCCTTCTACGGATCCAGTTTCAATAATTACGGCGTCATCGCCCATATTCTTTTTGACCAATTCAAAGGCAGACGCCATGTCTCTTGCACGAAATCTTTGAATCTTCATTTATCCCAGACGAATTCCTCCTATTGATTCAAGTTTTACATAACTTGGAATTTCGGAATGAGAAAGCACTACTACTTGTGGTATAAACCTCTCAATGAGTCTTCTTAGGTGCCTTCTGATTTGAGGACTCGTCAAAATCACAGGCTGGTGCCCCTGATTTGTCACCTGCTCACACGCATCCTGAACGGCCTTGATGATCCTCTGGGCTGTTCCCGGATCAAGTGACATATAGCTACCATGTTCTGTATGTTGAACTGCTCCTTTGATCATGTCTTCAATGCTTGCATCCAATGTAAGCACCCTAAGTGTCCCATCTTCTTGCACCAGGGGTTTAACAATGGCGCGACCAAGCCTTTGCCGGACATATTCAGTCAAGATCTCCGGGTCTTTGGTCATTGGCCCAAAGTCTGCTAAGGTCTCCACAATTGTCAATAGGTCTCTAATAGACACCTTCTCGCGAACAAGGTGTTGAAGGACCTTTTGTATAATTCCAAGGCTTAAGGCCTGAGTGGCCTCTTCTACGGCCTTTGGATGATGCTTTGCCAGTGCATCCAAGAGCCTTTGAACTTCCTGGCGTCCCAATAGTTCGTCAGCATTTTGACGTATTATCTCAGCCAGATGGGTAGCAATAACAGTAGAGGGATCCACTACAGTGTAGCCTGCGAGCTGTGCCTCTTCTCTTTTTTCTTCAGGTATCCATATAGCAGGGAGTCCGAAAGCTGGCTCTTTAGTGGGTATTCCTTCGATTTCCTTTGAGACATCCCCTGGATTTATGGCTAGGTATTGGCCCATAATGACTTCGCCCTTTGCTATATCAATCCCCTTAATAAGTACTACATACTGCCCTGGATTCAGTTGGAGATTGTCCCTAACATGTAGAGGGGGAATGAGTATCCCCATTTCCTGTGCAAATTGTTTTCTAATTGAACGAATCCGCTCCAAAAGGTCACCTCCCTGGGATTCGTCCACTAAGGGGATCAGACCGTAACCCACTTCAAGTTCCAATATATCCAGGGATAAAAGACGCTCAATCTCCTCAGGGGCTGATTCACCTGAAGGAGTTTTTTCCTCCTTGGCCTTTTTTTCTTCTTCCTCCACCTCTTCTATAATATGCCTTTTTTTCTCCCTTAGAGTAATCCAGGCCAAGGTACCAAATATTGAACTTAAAAGAAAAAAAGGAAAAAAGGGAAGACCAGGTATCATCCCAAAGATAGCTACAACCCCTGCTGCCACGATCATTGCCTCTGGATTAAGTGAAAATTGCCTTACAAACTCCTTCCCCATGCCAGCGTCTGAGGCTGCGCGGCTCACTAGGATTCCAGAGGCGGTTGATACTATGAGAGCTGGAATCTGGGAGACAAGTCCGTCTCCAATAGTCAAAAGCGTGTAGCTTTGAGCTGCAGCTCCAATATTGAGGTCTTGTTGAAAAACCCCAATAATAAAACCACCGATGATATTGATTGACATAATTATAAGGCCTGCTATGGCCTCGCCTCTAACAAATTTACTGGCACCATCCATCGCCCCATAAAACTCTGCTTCCCGTGCAATCTCTTGCCTTCTTCGCCTAGCCTCATTCTCATCTATGAGGCCGGCATTGAGGTCTGCATCAATTGCCATCTGCTTACCTGGCATGGCATCCAAGGTAAAACGAGCTGCAACCTCTGCTATTCTTCCAGCACCCTTGGTGATGACAACGAAATTAATGATGACGAGTATGGCAAAGATGATACCACCTACAACGTAATTCCCACCCACTACGAATTGGCCAAATCCCTTAATGATATTTCCAGCAGCATCGACCCCTGTATGCCCTTGCAGGAGGATCAGTCTCGTAGAGGCTATATTTAAGGATAGACGAAATAGAGTAGTTAAGAGAAGTAGGCTAGGAAATATAGGAAAGTCAAGGGGCTTGATAATGTAGAGCGAAAGAAGCATCACAAGGAGACTAAATGTAAAGTTAAAGGCAAGCAGTATGTCCATGGCTGCTGCCGGAACAGGCATTACCATGATGACCAGTATTGCCAGCACACCACCAGCAGCAATAAGGTTATTGGACTCAATAGGGAGAATCGATGTAATCCTGCCCATTGTAGATGCTGGGGTTGCTGCCACTATTGAATGTCCCCCTGCGTGTTTAGGCTAAGGTCTAATAAATTAGATTTTGCTCTTAAGGTACTCATAGCATTTGTCATTTTTTTGTCTCTTTTTTTGCTCCTTGAAATTAATTAAGCAAAATAAATGCCACACATAAGTCTTCATGGTTCTAAGGCCCGTTTAATCATCATTGAACCTTTCCCTTCAACCTGTAAACATAGGCCAGAACTTCGGCCACAACCTTATAAAGGCTCTCTGGAATAATGTCTCCCACATTACAAGACCGAAACAGGCTCTGTGCAAGGGGCTTATTTTCCACTACTGGGACATCGTGCTCATAGGCTATATCTTTTATCCTCTGGGCCACATAACCAGATCCTTTGGCTACTACCTTTGGAGCGTCCATGGCACCGGGCTCATATCGCAAGGCTACAGCAAGCTTCGTAGGGTTAGTGATCACAACGTCGGCCTCTGGGACTTCGGCCATCATGCGCTTCCTTGCCATCTCTCTTTGTATGCTCCTGATCCTTGACTTTACTTGAGGATCACCTTCGGTCTGCTTGAATTCCTCTTTTAGCTCCTGACGCGTCATGCGAAGATTTTTTTCAAAGTCCCACCTCTGAAACAGATAATCCAAAATCGAAAGTACAATCATCACTGCACATGTCTTCCAAAAGATCGCAAAACTGACCTGTCCAAGATAGGCCAGGATTTGAAAGGGACTCTTCTGTAACATCAGCGGGATATTTTCAAACTCAGCCCTCACGGTCACATAGGCAACATAGCCTACCACTGCCACCTTAAATAGACTCTTCAGGAGTTCGGCAAAAGATTGGGCGGAAAAGAGTCGCTTAACCCCTTCTAACGGATTGATACGCGAAAATTTTGGCACAAGTGGTTCACTAGTAAATATGAATCCAAACTGAAGTATATTTGAAAGTATTGCCAGGACCACCACTACCAAAAAGATTGGCGCCAGTATCACAAAGAGCTGTTTTATTATGAGATATGAAACTCCAAGGATATTTGTATCATCAATACTTATGCTGCCAACACGTCCAAAATAGTATCGCAGGCATATAGTCAACTGGTGATAAAAGAAGGCGCTCCCCCAATACAGTGTAAATAGCCCACCTAGAAGGACGGACACTGAGGCAAGCTCCCTGCTCTTTGCTACCTGTCCCTTTTCTCTTGCCTCTTGCCTCCTTCGCGGAGTGGCCTTTTCAGTTCGTTCTTGAAAGCTCTCATCAGGCATGGGCTTTTTTCTCCCTTAACTCAAAACTCAAAACTTTTTTGAGAGCCTATCTCCCAGAAAAGGCCTGGAGCAGGTCTGGCAAAATTTTAAGTCCAGTATCTAGTTCTTTTGCCAGTGTAGGCCAAAATACCTGGAGCGTTATCCCCAAGAAAAAGAGTCCGAGTATGACATTCATTCCAAAACTCATCATTAGCATATTCATTTGCGGCACTGTCTTTGCTAGTATGCCCAAGGCTACCTGCCCCAATAAGAGGATTGCCATAACAGGGGCCATGAGCTTTATTGACAGTACGAACATCTTATTTCCTAGTTCTACCATGAGGTCAAAAATAGGTTGACTTAGGTTTAATTCGCCGGGCTTAAGCAACCAAAAACTGTCATGGAGCACTTTCAATACGTAATGGTGACCATTGGCTGTCAGAAAGAGAAGTAAGGCAAAAAGATACGCAAACTGCGAGATGACCACTGACTGGGTCCCGGACTGAGGATCAACGACGTTTGCAACACTGAATCCAATCTGAAAACCAACCATCTGCCCTGCTGTCTGAAGCCCCGCAAATATTAGCCTTAGGATCAGGGCAAGACTCATCCCCACAAACAACTCACTTACTACAAAGAGAATAAATTGAACTGCCTCTCTTGGAAGTTGCTCTGGTGTTAGAGGGACAAGTGGGGTCAACACCAAGGAAACTACTATGGTAAATGCAGCCTTTACCTGGATTGGAAGTACCCTGGAACTAAACACTGGCATCATGAAAAAAATTGCCCCGACTCGCATGGCCACTAGCACGAATACCTCAAAGTATTGGATCAAAAATATGTAAATTTCTGCCTCTTTCATCGTATCATTAATGGTATTTGTTCAATAAGTTCTTTTGTAAAATCTAGTAGTTTGTGCATTATCCATGGAAAGGAAAAAAGGAGTCCCAAAAGCACTGCAACTATCTTGGGAACAAAAGAAAGGGTCATCTCCTGAATCTGGGTTACAGCCTGAAAGATGCTAACTATGAGTCCAACAATTAGTCCCAACCCCAACATGGGGAGACTGATGATTAGCGTAAGTTCTATTGCATGTCTTGCAAGGCCCACTACAAAATCCTGTGTCATACTTTTGACTCCTTAAAAAAAGCTCTTCACCAAGGAACCTATGAGTAGATGCCAACCATCCACCAGTACAAACAAAAGGAGTTTAAAAGGAAGTGAGATCAATACTGGTGGGAGCATCATCATACCCATGGAAAGAAGTACACTTGCCACTACCATGTCTATTATCAAAAAGGGAATGTATAAGACAAAACCTATCTCAAAGGCAGTTTTGAGCTCACTTATCATATATGCCGGAATGAGGACAAATGTAGGTATATCATCCTTGGTGTTGGGATTGGTTATACCAGCCATATTTGTAAAGAGCTTAAGATCCGCCTCTCGTGTCTGCCTGAACATAAATTCCCTGATGGGTTTTTGGACACGATCAAGGGCCGTCTTCAAGCTTATTTCATCCCTCAGATAGGGTTGAATGGAATTCACATTGGCCTCGTTCCACACTGGATACATAATAAAAAAAGTGAGAAAGAGGGCCAGCCCTATGAGGACCTGATTGGGAGGCATCTGTTGAGTCCCTATAGCCTGCCTTAAGAATCCAAATACCACTATGAGCCTCGTAAATGAGGTAGTCATAAGAAGGATGGCAGGTGCCACAGACAGGATTGTCAGTAGCAATATGACCTCTAGGACAGTTGCCACTTTGGATGGATCTTCAGTATTTTCAAACCCTACTTGAAAGGTGGGAAGTGTGAGACAGTGAGCTGGGCTGCTACTAAATAGTAAGAAGAAAAGAGATGTCAATAAAATGACAACAAGGTATTTGCTACTTATTGCCTCCTTCGTTTTGTTCTTTAACCCCTGAATCCCCTTTTCCACGATTTAACTCCCCCAATAAATTGATACCTGCATCTGAAATACCAAGAATGAGCTCATTATCTGCTACTCTCACTATAGATATGTATTTTTTGGGGAGAATCTGCTTCGTGGATACCACGTGAATTTGCTCATCCTTTGAGCCCTTGCCTGGCAGACACGCTCCCCATCTTCTTACTGCATAGTTAAATGCAAGGAGCATGCCCAAGATAATGCTGAGGGCCCCTATAGTCTTTATGAGCAGGGGGAAGGTTACTGAATCCATATTATCATCCCAAAGACTTAACTCTATCAGATGGACTAATAATCTCTGTCAACCGCACTCCGAACTTCTCATTAACCACTACTATCTCGCCTTTTGCCATGAGCTTATGGTTTACGTAAATTTCCGCTGGCTCTCCTGCCAATTTATTGAGCTCTACAACAGACCCCTGTCCAAGCTGTAGAAGGTCCTTTATCCTCAATTTGGCGCGTCCTAGCTCAACTGACACATCAAGTGGGATATCCAGAATAAAATCGAGGTCCGGGTGTTCTACCCCCTTTTTGGAAGTCTCTTGTCCGAAGTCTGAAAAATTGGGTGCCACATCTTTCTCTGAGTCTGTCTCTTTAGGCCCCTCTGAGCCTACTTGACCTTGATCCAATGCCTTCTTAGCAGCTTCATCGCCACCCTGTGCAGCTTCTTTGAAGGCATCATCCCAACTTACATCTTCTGTGCTTGATTCTTGTCCATCCTTACTATCCCCGACCTCAGTCTTTTGTTGGGCATCCTGTTGGCCTTCACTCCCACTCTTGGCATCTAGAGAGCCTTCACCCTCCTGTTCGTCAATCCCTTCTTCCAAAAGCTTATCTAATTCCTCTTGTGACAACATGACACAACTCCTTGTAATTTATTGCAAACTACTATAAGTCGTCAGGATTCAAGATCAGGCTTTCGATCTTGAATGCCCTATGTCCCCTCTTTATTCCTGGAGAACCTTTAAATTTGGGAAGTCCCTGGACATATGCCAGTAACAAATCATCTACATTTGTATCAAGCTGAATTATATCTCCTTCATCCAAATCCAATAATTCAGCGCCAGAGATTGTGGCCTTTCCAAGCGGGACAACAAAATCAAGTTCTGTCTGTCTTAGATTGAGAATTATTCCCTGCCTCCATTGGGGATCTGTGGACTCCTCTCCTTGAAATGAGGTCTGCAACTTGTTTTTAATCGGTTGTAATATGGTTAATGGAATACACAGAGTCATGAATCCTGTCACTTCTTCCAGTTCGAGCTGGTACTTACTCACCAGAACAGTGTCATCATCTTGGGCAACTTTGGCAAACTGCGGATTAATCTCGCTCCTCACATACTGGAGCGTGACAGGATAAATTGGTCTCCAGGCCCTCTCAAGATCGGACAAGAGGGCATTGACTACCTTTTTGATTAGCCTCTGCTCAATAGAGGTGAATTCTCGACCCTCTACCCGCATCTGCCCAAACTGAGATGCTCCCAAAAAAATCTCCACAATACTAAATACGATCTGAGAATCCACCACCATGAGCACATGGCCTCTTAGCGGTTCCATCTTGAGAACATGAATATTACTAGGTACAGGTACCCGCCTTAGAAACTCCTTGAATGTTATTATCTCTGTGGGAACAACTGTACTATCGACAACTACCCTCAGAATAGAAGAAAGTGTGGTTCTCAGTCCACGATTGAAATAGTCGTTTATTACGTCAAATGCCGGGAATCGAACGCGAGTTAGCCTTGCAGCATTAGTAAAATCATATGGTTGAATCCCATCAGGGCTCTGTTCAGCCTTGGAACTTTCTTCTGGCTCCTCTGACGCTAAGTCATCAAGCCCCCCCAACAGGGCATCTATTTCTTCTTGACTCAATACCTGGGCCATAGCACCCTCTTACTGGACAACAAACTGGGCAAAGTAAACATTTTTTACGGCATCCTTTCCAAGGATCCTGCTAACTCTTGCCATAATTTCATCCCTTAGCCTTATCTTACCTTCCATGGTAATTACGTCTTCAAGGGTTTGACTACTTAGCAGTAATATTATGTCATTTCGAATCCTTGGAAGCAATTTATCTGCTTTATCTTTGACTTCATCGTTTACCAACTCAAGAGTAATGGTGGCCTTCACAAAATGCCTTGCCTTAGGATCTGCAAGATTTACCACAAAAGGATCCATAGAGAACATCACACCTATTTCAGGGGAACTTTGTTTTACTGGTTGAGAGCTTTCCCCTTGTTGTTGCTCTTGCTGTATCTCCTGGGCAATCTCTTGATCACTAGGTCCTGAAAAGAGGAAAAAATATGCTCCTGCACCGCACAACAACAACACTACCACCCCTATAATAATGAAAAGAAGCAGAGGCTTCTTCTTCTTTTCTGTCCCTTCAGCCTGCTCTTTGCCTTTTTTTTCCTTTGCCATGCCTTTTCCTCCTGCAAATCTTATACCTTTTTTTCGTCACACTTTTGACGCTTATCTTGAATCAAATCGTACAGCCTAGGTTAGGCATAATCTTTATAGATCTATCGGCTGTATTGAGCACAACACAAAATTCTCTGTCCACTTGCCAAGGCCCTATTTGTTACAGCAAGTTCTGATTCACCGACAATGTCAGAAAAAACTTCCAAATCCTTCCCTGCCTCCTCTCTCTACTTGTTAATAGACATATTTCTTGTTCGACATTTAAAGTGAATAATCTTAATTTAAGTCTGGCTCCTCAGTATCTTGCCAATGATTTTAGTGGTGGAAACATCATGGACAAAAGGAATCCTTTTTACTACTCCCCCATGTGCCTTGACAAAATTGGCCCCTACTATCTCATCCTCACGCCAGTCTTCGCCCTTTATCAGACAGTCAGGGACAATTGCCTTGATGACATTAATGGGCGTTGGCTCATCGAATAGCACCACATAGTCCACTGCCTCTAGTCCAGCAAGGACAGATGCCCTCATTGCCTCTGGATTTACAGGCCTAAATGGCCCTTTAATGGACCTTATAGACTCATCAGTATTCATTCCCACTACAAGAAAGTCTCCAGCCCTACGGGCCTCTTCAAGGTAGGCTACATGACCTGCATGAAGGATATCAAAACAGCCATTTGTAAATACGCATTTTTGCCCTGTGGCCTTACGCCGTTGAACAATCTTCACAAGCGTAGGAAGATCTAGCACCTTGCTTGAAGAACATTGATGCCAGGTTGGTGGACGAGCTGTAAAAAATTTCTTTCTGACACCTTCTACTAGAGTTAGATCTATTTCACATACGATCTCCTCTGGGTCAGTACCTGCTTGGGCAATTACTCTACCATCAGGGGCAACGACAAGTGAACTTCCACCAAACTCAATGCCATGGAGCTGTCCTGATGCATTGACTCCTATTACAAAGCACTGATTTTCAATGGCCCTGGCCCTAATTAAGGTAGAGAAATGTTCGATTCTCTCCTTGGGCCAAAGCGCCATGCATACAATAATGGAACAGCCAAGTAGACTGTATTCCCTGGAAAGATCAGGAAACCTTAAATCATAACAGATAATTGGACCTATCCCCACCTCGACACCGTCAAAATTCTGCCACATGGCAACAGGCTCTTCTCCTGATTTAAACAACTTGTCCTCTTCAAAAGGTGGAAACAGGTTGATCTTTCGATAGCACCTGGGTTTCTGGCCAGGAGTTATAAAAAAGGCGCTATTATAAATTGTCTCTGCCGATCTCAACTCATCCTTTTCAGCAAGCCCACCTAAAATTGAAAAGGAATACCGAGTGGCAAGCGTCTCCAGTCTAAACAGGATTTGAGAAGTGCAATCTGCAAGACTAAGGCTATGTTCTTTGAGTGGGCCTGTACTCCATAGCTCAGGAAGCACTACAAGATCAGGAATCTTGCCTGAGAGATTGCGAATCTTTTCTTCTACTCTATTACATTCTTCTATAGGATCTTTACCCTCAGGATCATGTTGAATTAAGGCTACCTTAAAAGTTTTAGATTCCATAGTCACCCCTACTATTCCTTTTCCAACCTCCAGTCCAGTGTCTTCATGAGGCCTTCTCTTAAATTGTGCCTAGCCTTCCAACCAAGCTCCTTTTCAGCAAGTTTAACATTGAGACAGCTTTTCTTTAGGTCTCCTGGACGGGCTTGTGCAAACTCTGGTTCCATGAGGTCTTTGTCCAATCCAAGTCTTTCATCCATGACATCGAAAATGGCTCGGTATAGCCACAGGGTCTTAGTTTCAATACCTGTGCCAATATTGAATCGACCCCTTGACCCCTTGTTAAGGGCAAGGATATTGGCCTCCACCACATCGCCAACAAAGCAATAGTCCCTTATCATGCCCTCGGCATCATCTTCATAGTGATAGATCGTACATTTTTTTCCATTTAGCAATCTGTCCATAAATATTGCCACAACCCCTGCCTCACCATGGGGGATCTGCCTTGGACCATAGATATTGGCATATCTCAAGACTGTATAGTCAAGACCATATTCATGGTCATAAAATCTCAGATAGTCCTCTGAAACAGCCTTTGCGATTGCATAAGGACTCAAAGGCACAGGGTTATATGCCTCA
This sequence comes from Dissulfuribacter thermophilus, assembly GCF_001687335.1. NCBI lineage: Bacteria > Pseudomonadati > Thermodesulfobacteriota > Dissulfuribacteria > Dissulfuribacterales > Dissulfuribacteraceae > Dissulfuribacter > Dissulfuribacter thermophilus. The sequence goes on from NZ_MAGO01000002.1 coordinate 142,403, forward strand.
GATGTTGGATACTCTTTTGCTTCACCGTAAATTGCCCCACCAGACGAGATAAAAATGATCTTTTGGACAGAATTTCTCCTGGCAGCCTCAAGCACATTCAAGAAACCATCGATATTTACCGAGGCATCAAATCTCGGATCTCTTACTGATTCAGGCACTGAGATCTGGGCAGCATGGTGGTTTATGACGTGTGGCCTCTTTTTTTCCACCAAACGTTGAAATTCGTCTGATCTTATATCCATGAGATAGAATTCTGCCCTAGGATTTAGGTTTTCCCATTTTCCTGAATAAAGGTTATCGACTACGATACAGTCGTGGCCCATCTCCACGTACGCATCCACGACATTGGAACCAATAAAACCCGCACCTCCAGTTACAAGGATCTTCATTTTACCTCCTAATGATTAACTTCTTTTTAAAAGCATTTTGTGCTAGTATTAACCCCTAAAAATCAAATTCGAAATACAAATATCGTGATTCAAAACAAATTTTATTTGACTAAAATGCCACATTATCCAAAATTATGCACTGCGAAAGAGGGCAAAAATGAATTTTCTTTTTATATCAACTGGTTACCTTATTGTAGCCTATTGCTGAACATTCACCTTTTTGGTGCAGCAAAATTCATGCTGTTTTTGCCCTCTTTCGCAGCCCTTCGGGATTGGCGATTTTGCCCAATCTGCTTTGTTGCTCGGGGCTCGAAGTACCTAAGTACGTCTTCGCCCCTCGCGCCTCGCATCTTGGACAAACTCGCCAATTGCATAATTTGGGATTATTTGTGGCTGAAGGTCTTAAGTTCCTGTAATTCGATGTTTTAACGAGTTGAATATGAAATTTTCCTTTTTACATGCAGCAGACTTACACCTAGACAGCCCATTTTCTACCTACTCTAATCTACCAACTACATTAAAAGACGCCCTATTAAACGCCCCGTTCAAGGCATTACAAAAACTTGTAAATTTCGCCATAAAAGATAGGACCTCATTTTTATGCCTCTCAGGAGATATATTTGATTCCATGGAACTTGGTCTAAGGGCGCAGACGAGGTTCCTCATGGAAATTGAAAGACTATATAAGGCAGGCATAAAGGTATTCATATGTTTTGGAAATCATGACCCTTTAGGATCATCATCTCTTTCAGTGAATCTTCCTAAAAATTGTTTCGTCTTTCCATCAGAAAATCTTGAATCATTTGATATAGAGCCCATAACAGGGGTTCGCTGTAAGATTTCAGGCATTAGTTACAAAAGAAGGGATGAAAAAAGAAATTTATCGAGGCTCTTTGGAAAACTTACTCCTAAACAAGACCAATTTTCCATAGGGATGCTACATACCAACTGCGGGGGGATTAGCAGTCACTATAACTATGCTCCATGTACATTGAATGACTTAAAAGGAGCCCCTATTGACTATTGGGCCCTTGGCCATATCCACAAGATGACCATACTGTCAGACTCTAATCCATTTGTAGGATACCCAGGTGTAATTCAAGGGAGGAGCTTTAAAGAAACTGGCCCTAAGGGATGTTTTCGCGTACAAGTTGAAGGGCAAAAAGTAAAAGTGGAATTTATTCCCCTGGATACGATCAGGTGGACAGTTACCGAGTGTGTACTTTCTCAGGAAAAGACAAAAGAAGAAATCTTTGAAACAATTTCTAGAGTCCTTAACTCCTTTTTAAATAATATGCCTGATCAAAGTCCCTTACATATTGTTAGGGTCGTCCTTTCAGGAAAGGCCTTTTTAAAAGAGACCATTTATAAAGAAGACCTATTGTTCGACATCAAAGAGGCCTTGAATGACATTTTTTTTAGCGTGAATACAGGTCTTTGGATCGATGAAATAGTGGACAAGACCACATGCCCCATGGATATTGAAGAGCTAAAGATTGGAACGGATCTCGTAGCTGAGATCCTCAGGACCATGGATCATGTCCAAAAGGATAATGAGACGCTAGAGCAGTTGAGAAAGGTACTTGATCCAATCTATAGGAGACGGGAGATATCGAGGTTTCTTTCCCCTCCTGGAGAAGAAGAATTCCTAACACTGCTAAATGAAGCGAGAGATCTACTGCTGGAACTATTTGAACCTAAATCCTGCACGGCAAAAGAGACAAATCTGGACAGTTTTTGAGATTGCGATGGAAGATATAAGGCTTTATCCGTACATAAATTCAATTCACATAGATAAATTTTTTGAATTTTACAATGTATCTTTAGAAGGTCTCGGTCCCTCTCTAAATATGTTTATTGGCCCAAATGAAGCTGGAAAATCCACCATACTCAAATTTTTAAGGGCAATCTTCTTTGGTTTCGATAAAAAATATCCAAAAGATTGGGGAGGGAGAATTGAAATAATCTCAAAGAACTCTACTCCAATAATTGTTGAAAGAAAGGGCGGGACAAAAACTGGTATCCTTAAGGTTCTTGACCAAAATGGCACTTTAAAAGGAGAAGAAGGCATTTCCTTTTTCATCCGTGGCATAAACAAGACACTTTTTGAAAATTGCTTTGCATTTAGTCTTGATGAACTTCAGACCATATCAAGTCTCCAACATGATCAAATGCAAGATGCACTCTTTGCAGCTGCAAGCGGAACCTCGCAAAAGGCACTGTCAAGAGTGAAGCTTTATCTTGTAAACCTGGAAAAAGAACTCTTTAGACCCAGGGGACAAAAACCCCTAATAAATAAGCTTCTCAAAGAACTTACTGAGGTCAGTTCAGCCATATCAAAAGTCGAAGATGAATTGAAGGGCGTGATTCATATCGAAGACACCCTAAAGGAGTTAAAGAACGAGAGACTAGAAATCCAAAGCAGGATCGAATCACTTAGAATCACTGAAAAACGCCTTGAACTCTTAGATGAACTCTGGGACAAGTGGATTAATTATAATAATGTTAGAGAAGAGCTATCAAAGCTAGAACATTTAGACACCACCATTCCAGAAGGGATCGAGAATCTCTTTAGCGCCGTCAATTCCTCAATAGAGGATATAACTCTAAGAATAAACAGGACTGAGAGGGAACTCAGGCAATTAAATGAAAGGATCTCCTCTTTAGAATTAGACTCTAGAATCACTTCCAATGAAGAAGTAATCGAAAAAATTTTGAGCAGGCTCCAAGAGGCCATTGGAGCTAAGGAGAGATTTGAAGAATTCTCTCAGAGAAAGACGGTCCTGGCAGAAAGGATAGAGAGGCTGAGGCGAGATATTGGAATCGATATAGATGAGGACAATATAGTCAATATTGATACATCCTTTATTGTCCGCCAAAAGATATCAACCCTATATGAAGCCATAGACGAAGGCCAAAAAAAGATAATAGACCTAGAAAGATCCTTTAAAGACCTGGAATCGAGATCGACCATCCTGAGAGAAAAGGAGCTCCCAGAAATTCAACAACGCATTGAAGAAATTGAGGTTCTCTTAAAAGAGTTCCAAGGCCTCAAACTCGAGGCAGAGGAACTCTCAATTACTCAAAAGGCCATCTTCCGCCGCTTTATTTCTATTGAGGCGCTTTTGCTCATATTATTTATCACATTGGCCCTGTTATCTATCTGGGGCCAGATAGCCACCAATACCACCTTAGCTCTTTTAGGTGGTATACTTTCGACTTTTATGTTTTCTGTCTTGTACCTGCACCAGAAAAAACGAAAATTAGTCCAAAAACGCCTTTCAGAGCTTAAAGAAGCCCAAAATGTAGTCACTCAACAGACTTCAAAAATCTTGAATGATTTTAATCCAAGAGAAGGATCTTTTTTGGAAATGGGACCTACTGAAGAGCTCAATATCTCTATACTAAGAGCACTTGACCAATTGGGCTTAGAAAAAAGGCATTTGGAAGAAAAAAAACTCGATATTGATAATGAGTTACAAGAACTTTCAAAAAACTATAAGACTTTAAAAAAAGCCCTGGCCCACGACAATGATCTCCTGAGAAAAAAGGAAGAAGACCTTTTGGGCCTTTGTAAAAGGCTTGGACTTACTTCTATCCCTCCACATAATCTTTTTGTACAATATCTTGATACTATTGAACAACTTCGTGACCTACTTGGAGAGATCCACAAAATTGATAAAAAGATGAAAGAAGAAAAGACCGATCTCAAATCTTTTTTAGAAGAGGCAACTTCCCTTTTTGAAGCACTTGGTCAAAACCTTCCTCAGGAGGGAGAGATCTTTAACGAACTATATCTCTTGAAAGATAGGCTTTCAGATAACAAGACAAAGGCAGCACTTAAAAAAGAACTTGAACTTCAAATTGAATTGAAGGCAAAGGAACTAAAGGACCTTAAATCAGCCCTGATGAATCAAAGACAAGAGCTCAATCGAATACTTAATATGGTTGATGCAACCAATTCTGAAGAGTTTTGGTCCGTGGTTGAACAGGTGAAAAAGAAAAGGAAGCTATTAGAAAAAGAGACCCTACTACGCCTTGAACTTTCACAGCTAGGAGAAGACTTTGACGAATTATACAGGGATGAAGACAGAGATGTAGTGAGGGCAAAACTTCAAGGCATCATAGACGAGTTAAAAGAACTCGAAACAAAACGCGAGGCCCTCCTCAAAGAAGAGGGTTCTCTAAGAGAAAAGATCACTTCTTTATCTTCAAGGGACCTTCTACAAGAACTCAAGACCCAAAAGGAAGGCCTGGAAAGGCAGATCGAGGCACTCACTAAAAAGTGGGCAGTAGTACAGATATCAAAGGCCATTTTTGACCTGGCCAAACGGTCTTTTGAAGAAAAGAGCCAGCCCGCTGTCCTTAAGGAAGGCGCCCATTACTTTTCCCTCCTCACACGGGGACGTTACAGTCGAATTCACTATGAAATCGAGACTGGGGCCCTCAGGGTCGTTTCCAACAAGGCACACTGGAAGGGGATAGATGAACTCAGTCGTGGCACTAAGGAACAACTCTTCCTGGCTCTAAGGTTCGGCTACATAAAGACCCTTGACTCTCAACTCCCGCTTATAATGGATGATATTCTGGTCAATTTTGATCCAGAGCGCACTCGAAATGCTGCGGACGCCATTTTAGATTTAGCCAGAAAAAGACAGGTCCTTTTTCTCACCTGTCATCCCGAGACCAAAAATGTCTTCGAAGAGGCGTCTAGAAAAATAGGAGGCAATGACATAAAATACTTAGAAATCAAGTCATAAATGCCTCAACAACAGATACATTAGCGTCTCTTGTGATGGTCTTGTTTTAAATCCTGAATTGTTCTAAGACTACTTTTAAATCACTCGACAACCTACTCAGTCGATCAACGGCCTCCTGTAACTGTCGCGCCCCCTGTGCAGTTTGATCCCCTGCGGCGGCAATGGATTGGCTCATCTTTACTACCTCGTTTACTTCGCTATTGACTCTCTGGGTATTGCTACTGATCTCATTGGTAGCGGCGGTCTGTTCTTCCACAGCAACAGCTATGTTGTTAGACAACTCCGCAACAGTTTGAATCACCGAAACGATCCTTTCCACAGCAACCATTGCCTCTTCTGCCCTATCTTGAAGGTCTCTTACTACCTCGTCAATTTCAGCAACAGAATCACCTGTTTGTCTGGCAAGTTCTTTGATTTCATTTGCCACAACGGTAAAGCCTTTGCCAGCCTCTCCAGCCCTTGCTGCTTCAATAGTGGCATTCAATGCCAGTAGATTGGTCTGTTCCGAGATAGTACCTATCAGTTTACTGATATCATCTATCTTTTTGGAAGAATTGGCTAAGGCCTTAATGACCTGATGGACGTGACGGGCCTTCTCATCAGCCTCGTTGGCAACTGTGTTGGCCTGCGAGGTATGCTGAGCAATCTCAGATATAGCGGCCGTCATCTCTTCCATGGCAGTCGCTATGCTGGATACATTTTCTCCTATTGTTTCGACGGCACTGTTTACCTCATCAACAAGATTCCGGGTATTATCTGCTGTATCAGCCATCTGTTCTGAGACAGACCTCAAATCTTGGGCCTCAATGGCAACTGTCTGTCCCTTATCCTTTATCTGAGCCACCAGGTGGTGAATCTTATCTAAAAATTGATTGAAGTATTTTGCTACCTTTGATATTTCGTCTTTCGTCTTACTCTCAATCCTTTTTGTCAAATCACCTGTTCCAGAGGCCAAATCCTTAGCTAACTCTCTAAAATTATCCAAAGAATTCAATATTTGTTTACTGAGGAAGAAATTTACTAGGAGTATCAATAAGAATAGAATCAACCCAAGAGTACTGAGCCATTTTAAAAACTCGTTTTTTAATTGTTCAAAGTAGTCGGCCTTATTGATTCCAGGGATTACCCAAAGTTTCCAAGGAGCTATATATCTAAAAGCGACGATCTTGTCCTGTTGAGTTGCAGCTGAAACGTATTCATAAATTCCACCTTCTTTATGCCTTCTTATGTAATCTACATAACCATGTCCTGCAAAATTTCTTCCTTCTTTTGTAGGATGAATCACAAAATCACCCTTTTCATTCATAAAATATACATATCCTGTTTTACCAATTTTCAATTCATGCATTGTTTTTCTAAATTTAGGATCTTTCCACGCATCTGTTCTTATATTTGCAACATATGTTAACTGTTTTTGAAGTACATTAGCCATATTTTCTAAATCTAAAATCATTATCCTTTTAATCTCTAATACACTCAAAAAATATGAGACTATTACAGAAATAACTATTGCAATTAATGATAAAATTGTGCTCAGTATTAGCTTTTCTTTAATAGTTTTGAACATCTGCCGACCAACTCCTTATACTTATATTGTTTAGATTGGTTATTTTTTTTATTCTTTATCCCTAAAAAAACAAACCCCAACCTGTCAAGACTAAATGCTATTGTCTAGCATATATGTGATTGTTATCACATTTGCCATATAAGCACTCTTTCGATATATTATCGTAATAAGATGTCAACACCTTTAAAAAAAATATTTTTATGGTTCTTTATTAACAAAATCAGATAATTATAAACCATAAATTCTCTTCCCAAAAGGAGATTTCTAGTAGTCGAATGCCGCTATTGAAAATTAGTTGGTAAAAATTTCTATGAATAGGCACATTACCTGTTTGTACCAAACGTAGGCGTTCCCGTATCACAAGGACCTTCAAGGTAGGGGCTGAAGAGGCGTGCGTGGATACAGTCACCGACCTTCACGGCATGGATGCCATGTAGGTCGGCCAAACAAAAAATGGCGGATAGGACAAAGCCACTAGATGGCCATTTATATAGAAATTGGGACCAACTTGGAATGTTCCTCCATAAATTCCAATGGCTCATTCAATGACTCGTACGAATTGCAGGCCTCTTAAATTTCACTTTGTTGTTATATAATATTTATATGCGTTATCCAATATTGGCCCTTGCCATAGAGGACATTCTGGTTAATTTTGGTCATGACTGACCAGGAAGTTTTCAAGAAAGACAAGGATTATCATAAAAATATTTGGGATTTGCCACATGGAAAATAACAAAAGACCCTTAGCAGTCTGTTTGGTAAGCGGAGGTCTCGATAGTTGCGTTACTGCTGCCTTTGCAAAAGAAGAGTGTGAAGTCGCCTTTGTCCACGTAAATTATGGACAAAGGACCCAACAAAGGGAACTCGAGGCATTTAACAAAATTGCAGACTACTACCAGGTGGAAAAACGGCTTGTTGTAGACATTGGTTACCTAAAAAAAATCGGTGGTTCTGCGTTAACAGACACTTCTATCGACGTCCCTCAAGATACCCTTTCAACCAATGGGATACCCATTACATACGTACCCTTTAGAAACGCCCACCTCATCTCAATTGCTACTTCGTGGGCAGAGGTTATTGGTGCTCAATTTATCTACATAGGCGCCACAGAGGTCGACTTTTCTGGATATCCTGATTGTAGGAGGTCCTTTTTCGACGCAATGGAATTGGCCATTCATGAGGGCACAAGACCTGAGACCAACATCAAGATAAGGACCCCCATTATCCATATGGGCAAAAAGGAAGTAGTAGAAGCAGGCGCAAGGCTTGGAGCTCCACTTGAACTCACCTGGTCCTGTTATAAAGATGAGGACCTTGCCTGTGGTAGGTGTGATTCATGCCTTTTGAGACTAAAGGGATTTAAAGAGGCGGGCCTAAAAGACCCAATTCCGTACAAAGCAGACAAGGAGAATAGGGGTGAGACCAGTATTTGAATGTGCACAATGTGGCCACTGTTGTCATGGGGTAGCAACTGTTTCATTGACCCCAGAGGAACAAACAAGAGTTGCTGAGTTTCTAGGGCTTACTAAAGAAGAACTGTTCCAAAAATATCTCATCTACAACGGCAACAGAGTAGAAATGAAAATAGTGGATGGCCACTGCATATTTTACGGAAAAGATAATCTGTGCAAAATCCATCCAGTAAAACCCTTTCACTGTAGACGCTGGCCACTTCATCCCAGCATCCTTAATGATGAAAATGCATGGCTGGCTATAAAGGCCGATTGCCCCGGTTTTAGAAAAGATGCCACATATGAAGAAGTGGTGACCTTAATTTGCTCCAGATCTTTTCTTAACGTAACATGCCCATTTGACCTATTGGTAGAACAATATTTAGACACAGTGTTGGAGTCCAGGCTAAATCTTGAAATCGGCTTAAACGGGGGAATTTTAGATAAATTCTCAGTACAAGACTTTGAACGAGTAAATGACATACTCAAAAAAAATGATCTTAAAGTGACTATACACGGACCCTTTACAGATCTTCCCTTAGGATCAGTAAATTCTTCGATCAGGGAGGCTGTCGTAAACATCCTTAAAAAAGCCATTGATATTACAAGAATATTTGGTTCAAAAACCATGGTAATTCACACGGGGTTTGATCCCAAGCACCATGGCGAATACGAGAAGGCCTGGGGAGAAAGGGCAAAGGAATCACTTTTTGAACTCATAGATCATGCAAATCAAAAAGCCCCTAATGTCAAACTCCTGATAGAAAACACCTTTGAATACGATCCTAGACTTCACGAAGACATTTTTGCCGCATTTGCCCAAGAGGCTGTTGGCTTCTGCTTTGATCTTGCCCATCAAGTAGTATTTTCCAAGTGCTCCATGGATGAGTGGCTGAGTAGTTGCGGAGATCGTCTCATGGAACTTCACCTTCATGATAATCATGGAAAGAGCGATGAGCACCTTGCTGTAGGACGTGGAAGACTTGACTTTGATTCCCTATTTAAGTGGTTAAAGGAACATAAAAAACTACCAATCCTCACCATCGAGGCCCATAATGAGGATGCAGTCATGCCCGCAATTCGAGCAGTAAGTAACCTACTGAAAAAATACCTAAATACCTCCTTGAAATAAAACTCTAAATGTTATATATATGCGCGAACTATTTCACCTAAATCTTGCACGGCAAAATGGGGCAAGAATGCCTATTGGGTAAACTCGCCAATTGCAAGATTTAGGTTCTATAAAAAAGGACGAAAGGAGTTCAAAGATGGCCAAACGTTGCGATATTTGCGGAAAGGGTCCAGTTACAGGCTGCAATGTAAGCCATGCCAATAACCACACCAAAAGGCGTTGGCTTCCAAATCTTCAAAAGGTCAAGGCAGTAGTAGGTGGAAAGACAAAGAAGATTACTGTATGCACCAAGTGTATTAAGGCCGGGAAGGTTACAAAGGCGATTGGATAGAAAAGTTTAAGAGGGCCTTATGCGTAAGAGGCCCTTCCCACCCAATTTACTCCCTGAACCCGTCTGATTCCGCTTATAATCTTCTTTAAGTGGGAACTGTCTCTGACTTCTACTAAAAAATTGAACATGGCGTTATTGTCAGGGGTAGTTATTACCTTGGCCTCTTTTATATTGCCCTCTCCATTACTTATGGCGTTGCTTACTGCTGCGAGCATTCCCTTTTTGTCTGTAGTCATTACATGAAGCCTTACAGGGTAAGTCTCTCCAGGCTCTCTATGCCATGTAACGTCTACCTTTCTCTCAGGATCTAAATTTTTTACGTTTACGCAATCTGTCCTGTGAACAGTGACCCCACGGCCTCGAGTAATGTAGCCAATAACGTCATCGCCCGGCACAGGAGTACAACACTTTCCAAGATGAACCATTATGTTGTCAATACCATGAATATTGATTCCCTGCTGAGCGCTTTCTTCTAGTTTCTTGGCATCGTCCTGGTTAAGCTCTTCTATTAATTCATCGTCTGTCTTTTCCTCTATCTGTTCAAGGCGTTGAAACTTTTTAAAGACCTGAATCGGAGAGATCTTTCCATAGCCAATGGCAATAAGCATGTCGTTCAGACCTTTAAAAGAAAGCTCTTTTGCGACTTCTTCGCCCTTATCTTTTATAAACTCTGAAAAATCGGCCCGGTTCTTCTTAAATTCCCTCAAGAGCAGGTCTTTTCCGAGATTTAAGCTCTTTTGTCTCTCTTCAGTTTTTATCCAATGACGAATACGTGTCAGGGCCCTGCTAGTCTTGGCAATCTTCAGCCAGTCTCTGCTGGGCACATGCTGAGGAGAGGTAATAATTTCAACAACATCACCATTTTGCAACTCATACTTAAGAGGGACCATTTTTCCATTCACCTTAGCTCCAGCACAATGGTGACCAACTTCTGTATGGATGGCATAGGCAAAATCTATAGGGGTTGCTCCTCTGGGAAATTCCTTGACATCTCCCCCAGGTGTAAAGACGTAGACATCGTTAGGGAATAGATCCATCCTAACAGAGTCAAGAAACTCCCGTGGATCTTCGAGCTCCTTTTGCCACTCCATTAGCTGATTGAGCCAGTCAAACTGTTTTTGTTTATCAGGTGTGATGATGGTCCCTTCCTTGTACAGCCAGTGGGCTGCGATACCTTCCCGAGCCACCTTGTCCATCTCTTCCGTACGGATCTGGATCTCCATCTTCTCGCCATAAGGACCAATTACCGTTGTATGGAGACTCTGGTACATGTTGGCCTTAGGAAGGCTAATATAGTCCTTAAAGCGCCCTGGGACCGGTTTCCACAGGGAATGGACTATGCCAAGGGCTTCATAACATTCCTTTTTTGTCTTAAGAATTATCCTAAAGGCAATTAAATCGTATATCTCCTCCAGAGGAAGGTTTCTAAGCCTCATCTTTCTAAAGACGCTATAAAGGTGCTTTGGACGCCCTAGCACCCTACAGCTCAGGCCAAAGTCTGCCATCTTTCTTGCAATAAGATCTTTGACCTCCTCTACATAGGCCTTCCTCTGACCGAGCTTGGCCTCTACCTTCTCTTTTAATTCTTCATACTCTGCAGGATACAGATATTTAAAAGAAAGATCTTCGAGCTCTCTTTTTATCCAGTCAATTCCAAGCCTACTGGCAAGAGGGGCATAAATGTCAAGGGTTTCTCTTGCGACCTTCACCCTCTTGTGTTCCTTTTGGTATTCTAGGGTCCGCATATTGTGAAGTCTGTCTGCTAGTTTAACCAGTATGACCCTAAGGTCCTTGCTCATAGCAAGGATCATTTTTCTAATATTTTCAGCCTGCTTTTGTATCTGACTGTGAAATTTTATTTTACTTAGTTTGGTGACACCGTCTAGGATCTGAGCAACATCGTCTCCAAAAAGGCTCTTTATATCGTCTAGAGTAGCCAGGGTATCCTCGACTGTGTCATGAAGTAATCCCGCAGCAATACTTGGGAGATCAAGGCGCATCTTCGCCAGAATTAGAGCAACTTCAAGAGGATGTGAAAGATATGGCTCTCCAGATAGCCTCACCTGCCCTGCATGTACCTTTGCAGAGTATACGTAGGCCTTTTCTACTAAATGAGTGTCGGCATCAGGCAGATATGAGTGAATCTGATCAAGGATGTCATGTATTCGGATCATTGTCACTCTACACTAAGAGCTATATTTGAGAGAATTAAGCACATCTTCGAGTTTTTCCATTGGAATCAATTCCACTTGCCTCGTCTTTCTATGAAAGACCTCTACGCTCCCATCTTCTTTCAGGCGTTTACCTACTGTTATGCGAACAGGGATTCCAATCAACTCAGCGTCCTTAAATTTTACTCCAGGACGCATATCCCTATCATCGAATAGACAATCGATACCTTTTGACAGAGCTGCTTTGTAAATATTCTCACCAGACGCCCGAAGCTCTTCATCTTTAACATTAACTACTGTAACTATTAAATCAAATGGAGCTATTGGCTCAGGGAATACTATACCCAGTTCATCATGGTTTTGTTCAATTGCTGCCTGGACCGTTCTTGAGACTCCAATTCCATAACAACCCATTACAATGGGCCTTTCTTTTCCGTCCTTGTCTAAGAAGGTGGCCCCCATGGCCTCACTGTATTTTGTTCCCAGCTTGAACACATGTCCTACCTCAATCCCCCTCCTAATCTCAATTGTGGATCCACATTCAGGACAAGGATCGGCCTCAGTAATGTTCCTTATGTCTGAAAAACTGACATCTTTTATGTCACGGTCCCAGTTGACATTCAAAAGATGAGCATCTTTTTCATTAGCTCCTACCACGAAATTCCTTAGGCTTTTTATGGAGTTATCTGCAATAAGGATTACCTTTTCCCTTAATCCCACTGGACCTGCAAATCCTATAGGCGCACCTGTAACCCGCTCTACTGTCGCCTCTTTTGCCAAGGTCAACTCATCGCAGCCAAGGACCTTTTTCATTTTGACCTCATTTAACTCGTGATCCCCTCTCACCATGGCGACAACCACGTCTTTTTTATCGGTCTCAAGGACAAGGCTTTTCACAATCTTATGTAGAGGCACCTTTAGAAACTCAGAAACATCTTCTACCTGTTTGACCCCAGGGGTATTCACCTTTTTGATCTCATCGAAAGCTTCGCCTTCATCACCACTGTCTGAACCTGACTTCACCTCTGCTAATTCTATGTTGGCAGCCCACTTACATACTGTACACGAAGCAATCTCATCTTCTCCAGTATCTGCAATAACCATGAACTCATGGGATTCATGCCCACCGATGGCACCTGTGTCTGCCTTAACTGCCTTAAAATCCAGGCCACAACGTTCAAATATCCGACAATAGGCCTCGAACATATTCCAATACTGCCGATCAAGGGCCTCTTCATCCACATCAAAACTATAGGCGTCCTTCATGACGAACTCTCGCCCCCTCATAAGGCCAAATCGAGGGCGAATCTCGTCCCTAAATTTTGTTTGGATCTGAAACAGATTAAGGGGCAAGTCCCTATAAGAGCGCACCTCTCGACGTACAAGGTCGGTTATCACCTCTTCATGGGTAGGACCAAGACAAAAATCGTGTTCGTGTCTATCCTTAAATCTCAGAAGCTCCTTCCCATACTTTTGCCAACGACCACTCTCTTCCCAAAGCTCCCTTGGCTGGACCATGGGAAGTAAGACTTCTTGGGCACCTGCCCTAAACATCTCTTCCCTAACGATGGTCTCAACCTTTCTAAGTGCCTTTAACCCCAAAGGAAGATAACTATATAAACCCGAAGCCAGCCGTCTTATCATTCCGGCCCTTAACATGAGTTTATGCGAGATAATCTCTGCCTCGGATGGAACCTCTTTTAGAGTTGGCAAAAAGAGCTTTGAATATCTCATTTACTTCCTCCTCTCTTTTCCTTAATAAGCGTCTCCACCTCTTCCCAGAATTCCTTTAGAAGTCGTTCTTCTTTTACCTTTTTCAAAATCTTACCGCGTTTAAAGATGATCCCTACCCCTTTTCCTCCGGCAATTCCAATATCTGCGGCCCTCGCCTCTCCAGGGCCATTCACAACGCACCCCATTACTGCAATAGTAATGGGCTCTTCAATGGTCTGAGCCCTGCTTTCTACCTCTTCAGCAAGGGAGAAGAGATTGATTTCACACCTACCACAGGTTGGGCAGGAAATTATTTCCGCCCCCCGCTGTCTCAATCCAGTGGCCTTGAGGATCTCATAGGCTACCTTGACCTCTTCTTCTGGAGGACGAGTAAGCGAGACCCTGATGGTATCTCCAATCCCATCCATCAACAAGGCCCCAAGAGCAACACTGCTCTTTACAGTCCCTGAAATTAGCCCACCTGCCTCTGTCACTCCCAGGTGTAGAGGATAGTCTGTCTTTTCAGCAAGCATCCTGTACGCCGCAATAGTTGTGAGTACATCAGAAGACTTTATTGATATCTTGATAAGTTCATGTCCCAATTCCACAACCCGTTCTACATTTCGAAGGGCACTTTCCACCAGTGCTTCCGGGGTCGGACCGTGATATTTTTGCCGAATATCCTTTTCAAGGCTCCCTGCATTTACTCCAACACGCACAGGGATCTGAAATTCTTTTGCCTTTTTTACAACCTTCTCTAACTTCTCTTTTCCCCCAATATTTCCAGGATTTATGCGTATTCCATCGGCTCCATGTTCAATTGCAGAGACTGCAAGCCTCCAGTCAAAATGGATATCCGCAATTATAGGCACAGGACTTGCATGCTTAATCTTCGAGATGGCCCTCGCAGCCTCCATGTCTGGGACTGCGACGCGGACTATCTCACAACCACAAGAAGAAAGGGATGTTATTTGGTTGATGGTGGCATTTACATCTCTGGTATCTGTATTTGTCATAGATTGTACTACAACGGGATGGTCGCCACCTATAGGGACATTGCCAACATGGATGGTCCTTGTTTTTCGTCTCTTAGGTATGTTAAAGGTAAAGTGAGTCATAGATGAAAAATACTCCACATACAGGATTTGGGCAATCTATTGACAGGCTTTGCGCTTTGAAAAAATGAAACAAGGGGCTTTTTATGAAGATATTTCCAGGGACATCACCAAAGACACCTACAATTGAAATAAATAACGATCCAAAGACCACAAATGAAAAGGGAGGCAAGGCTGTAGGAAGATTTGATGAAATCCTACGCGAGAAGACTGCTGTTTCCAGTCCTAATCCCGCTTCTCCTGTAGATCCAATTCAAGGTATACAGGATACTTCGACGACTACTGATATACAAAAACATGCATTGAGTTATGGGGAAGAAAGCCTTACGTTCCTTGAACGCCTATCCTTTACCATTAAAGAAAACCCCCCTCAAAAAGATAAGATTTTAGAACAGTACCGTGATATTCTCAATGATCGTACCGAGACCTTAAAGGTCATTCGAGACCTCCTCAATGAAGGAGATCCACTAAGGGATACATTGAATGAAATTGGGGTAAGGACTGCGGTCGAGGCATACAAAATATATAGAGGCGACTACTCAAGTGGATGAACAAGACCATTTCTGTAATTATCCCGTGCCTAAATGAAAAGGCTAATATAGGCAATTTGCTGAAGACAATCGAGGTGTTCGAGGACGTAGAGGCCATCGTTGTAGATGGTGGCAGCAGTGATGGCACCCCTGAAATAGCAAAGGCCCACAGGACAAAATTACTTAAAGCAGGAGCATGCAGAGGATCTCAGTTAAACGCAGGGGCAAGGGCTGCAGGGGGTGATATATTTTTTTTTGTCCACGGCGATTCAACTATACCCAGGACGTTTAAAGAAGACATATACCAGATACTCCTGAAAAAAGGGGCAACCTTAGGGGCATTCAGACTAAAAATAGATTCTCCATCACCTCCATTCAGGCTCGTAGAAACCATGGTCAATCTGAGATCCTCAATTCTTTCATTGCCATATGGGGATCAAGGGCTCTTTATCAAAAGGGAGGACTTCTTTAGTGCCGGTGGCTTTAAAGACTATCCAATAATGGAAGATTTCGATTTTGTAAGGAGGATGAAAAAGAGAGGGAGGATTTTACTTGCAAGATCCCATATAAAAACTTCTCCAAGACGCTGGGGAAAATACGGGATCCTAAGGACAACGTTTTTAA
Source organism: Dissulfuribacter thermophilus (assembly GCF_001687335.1). Lineage (NCBI taxonomy): Bacteria > Pseudomonadati > Thermodesulfobacteriota > Dissulfuribacteria > Dissulfuribacterales > Dissulfuribacteraceae > Dissulfuribacter > Dissulfuribacter thermophilus. The sequence goes on from NZ_MAGO01000002.1 coordinate 158,186, forward strand.
ATCAGTTGATTATACTCGGTTTTTTCCTAGGCGTCCCTCCCAACCACCTAGTTCGTCTGTACTATCCACGAAAGACAAGAAAAGACTTATGAAAGGGCCTTTTCCTTGGCGAATCTGATTTCCATTGCCCTGACTGGACAAACCACCACACAGAGCTCGCATCCCTTACACTTTTTGGGCTCGAACACCACCTCAAAAGTGTCTGGGTCTAAGGTAAGGGCATTTGTAGGACATATGCCAGTACATGCGCCGCAATGGATGCAGACTTCCTCATTTCGTCTGATCTCCTGAGCAACAGACTTGACCTTTACACCCTGTGCCTTCAAATACTTGAGTCCTTCTGAGACGTGTTTTTTATGCCCAGAGAGTTCGAGTACCATTATACCCTCCTGACCAGGAAGGATCTCGGCCTTCAATATGTTAAAACAGAGGTCAAACTCTCTTGCCAGGCTACACACCAAAGGCTTGTCTGTAATTTCAGGTGGAAATCTCAAAACTAGGATTCGCGTATACATAATTACACCTCCAAAAACAAAGAGATACTTAATTACAATTATTATTTGGTGATTATTGAGTTGTCATTTAGTTGTTATTCGGTAGGTACTATATCCCATTACACCAGCCTAAAGCTCCTTCAGGAGCATGAATTTATAGGTGGTGGTCTTTATGGAGGACCATGTGCGAACCACAACAAAGTACTACGAAGTGCTACCGAATAACTATTGAATAACGATAGATTTAATAGTATATCATATTTATCATGAAACACAAAAGAAAAAACTTAGCACCAGAATTTTTTGCCTTTGATATCGACGGTGTTGTGGCAGACACCATGGGGACCTTTATCGAGGTTGCCAGAAATGAATACGGCATTACCAATTTGAGCAAGGATCAGATCACTAATTATTGGCTTGAACAATGCCTGCCTGTACCTGAAAAAATAGTATGGGAGATAGTTGACAAAATAATCAAAGATCCATTCCAGGTAGGGCTGAGACCAATTGAAGGGGCACGCGAAGGACTCAAGGCCTTTTTTGAAAAGTGTGAACATCTTACCTTTGTGACAGCAAGGCCCGAAAAAGAGGGAATTGAGGCATGGTTGCATGATCTCTTAAAGGAGTTACCTCCAAACCAGATAAGGGTCATTGCCACTGGAGTACATGAAAAAAAGGCCGAAGTTTTAAAGGGTTATGGGTATAAATACTTTGTAGAAGACAATCTCGACACCTGCATTCAGCTTTATGAACACGGCATTGGCGCGATTGTTTATGATCAGCCATGGAACAGGAATCATACCCCTTTTAAACGCGTAAGGTCCTGGAAAGAGCTCCTGGAGCTCACTGGTCTCTAAATAGTCATGTATCTGGCCCATGTAAAAGACAAAACAGGTAAAACACGTTTTGTGATCCGGGAATCCGTTAAAGGCCAAGACGGGCTTTACAGGTCCCGAGACCTCTTTGACCTCGGCGAAGATCCAGAAATTTTTATTAAGTATGTGGGACCAAAGGGCTTTTACATTGATCCTGACCTAGAAGACGAGGTGAGGTCAAAGGCCACATATTTTGACTATAGAGAGCTAGAAGAACTTTTTTGGCCGTTTCTTGATCCCGAAATCAAGATAACCATTGAAAACTTCTCTCATGGCAGATCTAGCCCAAAAGGGCGTTACAGAAGGGGGATCAAGGGACAAAAAATCGATATTCATCCATTTGACAGGCGAAGACTACTCTTTCTAAAATTTGGCCAGATTAATATTGAACCAATGTGGGAACACCCCTTCCCTTTTTTGGAATTGCCCCTCAATAAGTCTAGGGATGAGATAGAACACGCAATAGGATTCATGGAATTGGAACTAAGACCTTGGGAGATGAGGGGCTACTTATATACGATTTTTAACCTCCCAGAACATTTTAAGCCAAGACAATCGAGATTCATTCCAGAGGTCCAGGATCTCAATCAGATGGACTCTTTCTTTTTAGAAGAGCTATGCAAATTAAACAACGATCCTACCTACCTGGATCAAGGGGCCAGGGAGACGGACCATTTAGGTGTTCATCCTTACCTAAGGAAATATCTTATATACTACTTCGATATCTTCTTTCACTCAAAAGGTGCAGGATACATTGGAGGAAGATTCAGGACAGAAGGTACTTATAGGGAGCCTTCAGCTATCCATCCGAACGAAGACGAATACCTGGCCATTCTAGGAATCACTAAGGACGAATTTGATTCAATGGACGAACAAGAACTGACCAGGACATTTAGGAAAAAGGCCTTGAAACTCCACCCAGACAAAGGTGGAGATCATGAGAATTTCATCAGATTAAAAGAGGCCTATACTTTTCTCATGAGGCGTAAGAATTGGTAGTAGCCTTTTTCATCTCCTTGACAAAATTCCCAATCTCGTCCACGATCAACTTTTTAGAAGGATTATTTTTCTCAACAATTTTAATGATTGCGCTACCCACGATTATTCCGTCGGCATATTCTCTGAGTTGGCGCACCTGATCTGGCCTAGAAATGCCAAAACCAACGGAAACCGGCACAGGACTAACCTTCTTCACTTTCTTGAGTCCATCCACAAGCTCCTTCGGTAGCTCCTGTCTGGCACCTGTGATCCCTGTTACGGACACATAGTATAGAAAGCCCCTCGACTTTCTCGAGATCTTTTCCACACGGTCCATAGGAGTATTGGGAGCAACGAGAAAGATGTTTGACAACCCAATCTTATCTGCCTCCTTTTGCCACTGGCCTGACTCTTCAAGGGGTAGATCAGGGATAATAGTGCCGTCAGCGCCTGCCTCTTTTGCATCCTTGGCAAATTGCTTGAGCCCATATTGTAGTATTGGATTATAGTAGCCCATGAGTACTATTGGGCACTGAGTAACAGAACGGAGCCTTGAAACAAGGGAAAGGATCATTTCAGTGTTAATTCCTCTGGTCAAGGCCCTTTGACTCGATGCCTGAATGGTTGGTCCATCTGCAAGTGGGTCTGAAAATGGCATCCCAAGCTCAATAATATCGGCCCCCATCTCTGCCATCTTAAGGCAGATCTCATATGTAGTATTAATATCAGGGTCCCCGGCTGTAATAAATGGTATAAAAGCAGCCTCTCCCCTTTCCTGACAATGAGAAAATGCCTTATTAATCCTTGATTCCTTCATTTACGTCATTCCTCACTTATAATCAACTCACTGGTTTTAGTTTACTCAAATGATACAGCTCTCCAAACCGTAATTAACAAGAGTTCAGCGATTATGTTAAACGAGCTCAGACACTGTCTGGACATCTTTATCTCCCCTACCAGAGAGGTTCACCACCACAACCTGTCCCTTTTTTAGACTACTAGCCATTTTTATTAGTTGAGCTACTGCGTGTGCACTTTCAAGGGCTGGTATGATCCCCTCTATCTCTGAGAGGAGCTTGAAGGCCTCCAAGGCCTCATTATCGTCTACTGCCACATAATCTACCCTTTTTTCATCTTTTAAGGCGCAATGTTCTGGCCCGACTCCTGGATAATCGAGTCCTGGTGCAACAGAGTGGGCTCCCTTTATCTGCCCCCACTTATCCTGCAGGAGATAGCTCATGGCACCGTGAAGGACACCAGGTGTTCCTGCACTCAGGGTTGCAGAATGATAATCGCTGGTCAATCCCTTGCCTGCTGCCTCTACGCCAATAAGCCTCACTTCCTCATGCCTCAAGAACGGGTAAAACATACCCATGGCATTGCTACCGCCACCTACACAGGCAATACAAAAGTCAGGTAACCGTCCTATGGCCTGTTTGATCTGCCTTTTGGTCTCTTCACCAATCACGCTTTGAAAATCCCGCACGATCTTTGGATAAGGGTGAGGTCCAACTACAGATCCAATGACGTAGTAGGTATTTTTAACATTGGTAACCCAGTCCCTAATGGCCTCATTTATGGCATCCTTTAGAGTCTGGGTCCCAGATTCCACAGGGACGACACGGGCACCTGTTAGTTCCATCCTAAAAACATTCATAGCCTGGCGCACTGTATCCTTTTTCCCCATATATACAGTGCACTCGAGCCCCATCAATGCCGATGCCGTGGCAGTGGCTACTCCATGCTGACCTGCCCCAGTCTCTGCAATGATCCGGGTTTTCCCCATCCGCTTTGCAAGGAGCACCTGACCTATGGTGTTATTGATCTTATGGGCTCCAGTATGGGTTAGGTCCTCACGTTTTAAAAATACCCTTATACCCCCTAAGTGCTCACCAAGGCGCTTTGCCTCGTAAAGGGGCGTAGGTCTACCAACATAATCCTTGAGAATGGCCTTAAACTCTTGCCTAAAATTCTTATCTTTTTTGGCCTCATTATAGGCCTCTTCAAGCTCAAGGAGGCACGGCATAAGGGTCTCTGGTACATATCTCCCTCCAAAGATTCCAAAATGCCCCCTTTTGTCCGGTCTAGCCATGTCAAATATCCCCCACAAATTTAATCAAAGTCCAAATCTACGTGCGATTATAATAAAGTCTTTTACACGTTTAAGATCCTTTTTTCCAGGTCTTTCCTCTACACCTGAACTTACATCAACCCCAAAAGGCTGTACACAGGTGAGTACTTCGTCCAGATTGGAGGGATCAAGCCCTCCAGCAAGGATCACTGGTCTTTTAAACATACCACACAGCCTTTTTGCGAGCTCAAGATCAACCCTTTTCCCGGTTCCTCCATAGCTTTGAGCACACCATGCATCCACAAGAAAACCACGAACATAGGGTTCATAGACCTTAAAACGATCTAGGTCATCATCGGCCTTCACCCTAAGGGCCTTGACCACCCTTTGTGGAAACAGCTTACAAAATTCTGGCGATTCATCACCATGAAGTTGGACAATGTCGATCCCCGCCTCTCTAATTGCAAAGTCAACTAGATCTTTTTCTGGATTTACGAAGACACCAAAGGTGCTTATCCCAGGAGGAAGTTCATCAACCATTTTCTTGACTGCTTCTATACCAACCTGCCTGGGACTCCTCGCAAAAACAAATCCCACAGCATCAGGCCTAAGGGATGCAATAAGCTTTAAGTCTTCTAGGTTTGTTATTCCACAAATTTTGATCACGATCTGTGAAGGTAATCTTGTTTTCTCTATTCTTCAATAGACTGAAGCCAGTTTATGAAATATGAAGCAAATATCATTTTCAACTAAGTGAAAAAAAGCACCTTTTTAGCCCCCCCTTTTATTTAATAAAATTTATGGTATTCCTTATTTCTTGGCAGGAATACATGCTTACATGCTGAAAAATATTACCTAAATCCTGCAATTGGCGAGTTTGCCCAAGATTCAAGGCGCGAGGGGCGAAGACGTACTTAGGTACTTCGAGCCCCGAGCAACAAAGAAGATTGGGTAAAATCGCCAATCCCGAAGGGCGACAAAAGGGGGCAAAAAACACAAAATATGGATTCGCCCAAAAAGTGAATTTGAGGAAAGGCTAAATATTGGCTAACCCCCTAATATAATCGTTCAAAATTCATTTTTGCCCCCTTTTGCCGTGCAGGATTTAGGTATTAGCTGAAAATATTTATGAATATTTAGGTCCTATGACAACTCCAAAGACAAATACTCCAAAAAGACTTCAATTTCCAGGTGACGAAAGGAGAAACCCTTGGCTCCCCTTACTCCTTGAGGCCTATTATTGGGGGGATAAAGGGGTCTATGAAGGAATCAAGAGGAGATTAAAAAGGGGGGAGAAACTCGCGTGTAAAAAGGGCTGTTCGTCCTGCTGCCATACTCATTCAACGATTCCGGTCTATCCCCTTGAAGTCGTAGGAATCTATTGGTTTGCAGATCAAAAAATTCATGGAGAGATTAGAAAAAAGCTCTCTGCAAAACTCTTATCACACACATCCAAAGGCCCCTGTCCTTTCTTGATCGATGGGGCATGCTCAATACACCCAATGCGCCCGTTGGCGTGTAGACACTTCAATGTATTTAACAAACCCTGTGCCGAGGGTGAGGACCCATTTTTTACTCGCAGACGAGACGTCTTGACCCCAATTGAATCCTACAAGGAAAAGGCATTAATGAAGATGCTTCCATTCCATGGAATAAAAGACAAAAAAATAGCAAAAGATACAGTACGTTCAGGCATCATCAACCAACAGGTTAAAAACCTCCTTGAGATTGATTGGAAAAATCTCGGTATTCGTCTGAGTTTATCAGTCAAGCTAAAATAGGCAAGAATTAGGGGTCATTTTAAACATGCTTGTTCCAATAAAATTAAGAGGTAAAGTAAAAGAAATCTTAAGTCGTTCTAATATCCAAATATTTAACCTCAATGCAATCGACAAAAAGTATAGAGACCTTCTCTTGTCTGGCAAGATCCCGGTCTTGATAATCTTTGAAAATGAGACAAAAAAGGGACGAATTCACGATCTCGGTAATGGTAATATTTCAGTAGAAACCTCTGAGGAAATACCAATATATATTAAAAAGGGCAATACTGTAGTTGTAGTATTACCAGTAAGTCAAAATAGAAGATACATTCTTCAAGGCATAGTTACCAACCGCTACATCAATAGTGTTGAACTTACTATCCTTGACCCACGTACTGACAAGCGCTTTAATGTATTTGATAAAAACATTTCAGTAGGCGTACACTTTTTACCTGAATCCATAATCCACGGCATCACCTATGAGACTTTATTGATACTGCGCGACATTAATTACGGAATGGAAGATCAAGACCGTTTAATCCAAGAAAATGCAAGGCATAGGGCCCTAGCAATGTCAAAAGATACTACTATTGATACAAATAATTCTATATCACAGATTAAAGATCCCAAGGACCAAGATGATTCGAACGATAAATCCAGTTTCACATATAGGGCAAAGGATTTCTGTATTGACTTGGCTACAAGAAAGATTCACCCTGAATTCCAATCTCTAAAGGATTCTGAACCCAGTTTTTTCGGTACCATGTATGACATTTCAAAGGGGGGACTCAGTCTCTTGTGTCCAGATGGACAAGAAGGCATGGACTCAGGCACTGCCATGTTAGTGACGGCCAAATTTCCTCTGGATGATGTATTATGGTTTGACTTCTCTCTTCTCGGCATTGTTAGAGGAATAACCCAAATAGACGAGGGCAAAAGACTACATGTCATGTTTTTTAAGGCCCTACCAGAACGAACCCAGAACCTCTTTGAAAGAATGATGCAGTGAACCTTCCACTATAAATTGAAACACTCAACTTTCTAAATTTATAAGGGAGGGTAAATACAAAATTTGCAATATATACTAATGATTTTTCAGTCTTGACCTGGATTGAAAGAAAATAACAAGACCTGAAAAGGACAGTCCAATAATGCCCAACCCAACTACCATTCGATAAGCTAGGCCGTACCAGCCACCTCCCCTATGTACTACTCCTATCAATGATTCAAAAACAGGACTGAGGGCATCGTGCTCGGCATGAACATGTTCTACTGGAATACTGACTTTTTCTTTCTTACTTATATTATTCCAATTCCGAACACTAAGGTATAGGCCAGTAATTGCCTGTAATCCTAAAAAAATGGACAGAGCCACACCTAATATCCTATGGATCTTTCTTATTTTAATTTCTTTCATTCGAATACTCCTAAAAGATACTTAGAAGGAATGAACAAAGATGGGACGTTCAGGCATATTTATACAAATCACCCCCAAAAGACATAAACACTTTTCATAAAAATAATATGTTCTTTTAAAAATAAATACAACTAAATATTTGATATAATCAAAGGAAAAAGAAAAAATAACTGCATATTATGGCAATCATGTCCTAGATATAGGTCGGGTATTTGGCTGATTTTCTTTTATGAAATTAAACAATTAGACAAATAAGATTGGATATATAAATAGTATATCTCAATCATTGACAATTACTTGCTTTTTTCTAGACAAAGATAACTTTTTTTTATATGGTAAATTAATAATATTATATGAGGGAGGTTTTCCATGAAGCTTTTTAAACAAATTTTGTACCATGTGTTACTGTTTTCAGCTGTTGTCTTTTTAGGCAATGTTTATGCAGAAGAAAACTGTATCACATGCCACAAAAAAATTAGTCCAGGCCAGGTCAAAGACTGGAGTGTTAGTAAACATGCCGAAAATGACATCACTTGCTCTGTTTGCCACGGAGATGAACATAAAAGTAAGGCTGACGTCAACAAAGTAATTCTTCCAGACGAACACAAGTGCGCTGAATGCCACGAAGAACAATTTAACCAGTTCAGAAGGGGAAAACATCAGTTCGGCTGGACCTCACTGAATGCCCTTCCCATTACCCATGTTGAGCCGGATGAATTGATGGAAGGTGGCCGTGGATGCGGGGGCTGCCACAATATGGGTATAAAAACTGAGGCCCAAAAACAGGAACAGCGCAAAAAGGGCTATCGGTACCAAAATAATTCCTGTGACGAATGCCATACGAGACACAGCTTCTCAAAGAAAGAGGCGTTGGATCCAAGGGCATGTCAGCAATGCCACATGGGATATGACCACCCACAATGGGAGATGTGGAGCAGTTCAAAGCATGGTTCAAGATGGTTTGCAAAACAAGCAGGAAACCTCCCCAAAGATGCACAGGCCCCCAAATGTCAGGACTGCCACATGCCCAATGGCGATCATGAAAACCGTACTGCATGGGGCTTTTTGGGTGTGAGACTTCCTTTACCCAAAGATCCTCAGTGGGCAGCTGATCGAGTCACTATTTTAAAGGCCCTTGGGGTACTAAATCCTGAAACCGGAAAACCCACTGCCCGCCTAGAGGCTGTAAAGGCGGTGAAGATGGTACGACTGACAGAGGAAGAATGGCAGAAGGAACGCAACAGGATGCTTGATATATGTGCAAAATGTCATTCAAGAACATATGCCAAGACCCAACTTGATATGGGAGACAATATCATGAAGAAAACAGACAGAATGCTTGCCGAGGCCATTGATATAGTAGCCGGGCTCTATAAAGATGGGATCTTGAAAAAGAGGCCTGACCAACCATTTGCCTACCCTGATTTCCTCTATTTCATGAGGACCGATTTTAGCGCCCCTAATCCCAATAGCTACAAAACAATGGACAAAGGCATATCCTACATCGAACAAGTGCTATTTCAAATGTACATGAAGCACAGAATGCGTACCTATCAAGCCTTCTACCACGTAAATCCAGATTATGCATATTGGTATGGATGGGCAATGATGACCAAAGACCTAGGAGAAATAAAGGAACTCGCAGACCAGATGAGGGCAGCTGCAAAAAAATAAAAAGAGACTGCTCATGACCTTAATTTTTTGAGTTTTGAGTGTTGAATTTTGAGTGTTGAGTTGAAGGAAAAGAACTTTAAAAGGTGTTCTGCAACCAACTCAACACTCAACACTCAAAACTGAAAACTTTTTTAGGTTTTGCCTTTGTCGTGATTCTGACCTGGGAACGAGGAGAAAACCCACTGTCTCAACTGTTTGCTAGACTCAGCTTTTAAGGGCCGCCTTTTTTAAGTCCGAAATCTCAATTAGGTGATATTTATATTTTATCTAATATGTTATATTAAAGTTTATAAGATGGATTTGATAACAAAGGAGGAAAATCCAAATGAAATCTAGTGTTCGACTCACACTACTCCTATTTTGTCTGGGTATGCTCCTATCATCTAATGCCCTTTCTTCCAACATTATCACTGGAGCAGGAGCAACATTTCCGTATCCACTTTACTCAAAATGGGCACATACCTATGCCAGAGAAACAGGAATCAGGCTCAATTATCAATCCATAGGATCAGGTGGAGGTATACGTCAAATAAAGGCACATGCAGTAGATTTTGGTGCATCTGACGCCCCACTTGAGGCCAAGGAACTTGTTTCGTCAGGGCTTATACAGTTTCCAATGATAATTGGAGGAGTAGTTCCAGTAGTAAATATTAAAGGCCTCAAGGGAAACAATATAAAACTGGATGGTGAAACATTGGCACAAATCTTTCTCGGTGAAATCAGGTACTGGGATCATCCAAAGATAAAAGGCCTCAATCATGGGCTAAACCTTCCACATTTAAAAATCTACGTTGTCCATAGATCCGATGGATCAGGTACTACTTGGATATTCAGTAAGTACTTGGCCTCAGTGAGTCCACAGTGGCAGAAAAAGGTTGGATTTGGAAAGGCCCTGAGATGGCCCACTGGCATCGGAGGAAAGGGAAATGAAGGAGTAGCGGCATACGTTAAGCGCCTAAAGGGGGCCATTGGCTATATCGAGTTTGCTTATGCCAAGCAGAACCACCTAACCCCGGTGCTTTTAAAAAATAAGGATGGTAACTTCGTAGTTCCAAGCATTGAGACCTTCCAGGCTGCTGCTCAAAATGCAGACTGGCTCAATACCCCAGGCATGGGTGTAATCCTAGTAAACCAGCCAGGCAAAAACTCTTGGCCAATAACCGGGGCCTCATTTATTTTAATCCACAAGGTTCAAAAGGATAAAGAAAAGGCCCTTACTATGCTGAAATTCTTTGATTGGTGTTTTAAACACGGGCAACAGATGGCAAAAGATCTCCTATACGTTCCAATTCCCGAAAATGTAGTACAAATAGTAGAAAAAATGTGGGCAAGAGAGATCCTTGTAAATGGGCAACCCATCTGGACGATACAATAAGAAAAAAGAGATTGAACTAGACCTCTTCCATTGTAAGGGGTGTGGTGCATGTGTTGAAGTGGCACCAGAACACTTTGTGATGGATGAGGACAATGAGCTTCCAAAGGTTATCGACTCAATTGTAGAAGGAGAACATGATGATCTGGAACAGGCCATGGCCATATGTCCCATGGCCTGTATTCAGATCAAGGAAATTGAATAACTCAGCTACTGTTTAAAGTTACTAAGCTATTTATCCTCTGTTAAACCATCCAATAAACTCTCCTCAGCACACCCCCTTCCATCGAAAACGAAATCTCTTCTACTTTAATTTGGATCACCCTCTACAAATTTAAAATTTATTACACAAGGCTAAAAAAAATTTAAGTTGCTTTACCACACAGTCGATAAACACAATATCTTGGAGGAAAAAAGGATGGCGGGTATTTCCACTATAACTCAATCTCTTAACTCATTGACAAACCTTACAAATAAAATTTACGACAGTCAGAAAAGGCTTCAGGAGACCTTCAGTCCAAAAGACCATACAAAGAACGAATCGACATTTGAACCATCAAAAGAAATAGTAGAACAAATTTCACTGACAAGGGCATTTGAGGCAAACTTGAAGGTCATTGAGACAGAAAATGAAAGAATAGGCACTGTAATTGACATAAAAGTATAACTAATTTTCTCCACAACCCAAAAAGGCCGGCAGGATAAACCTACCGGCCTTTGATGTCTTTAAATTATATTCAACTGTTAATGATCTATAGCGGCTCCGGCACCCCTTGGAGTCCTAATGGAATCCACAAGATCCTGAATTTCTTTTGGAGGAGCCTTTGTTACCATTGAGACCAATATAGTTACTATGAAGTTAATGAGCATACCTACAACACCGATACCTTCTGCACTGATGCCTAGGAACCACGGCTTCATTCCAAGGAACTTAACCTGGATAATATAGACAGCCGTGAACACTATTCCGGAAATCATACCGCAGATAGCTCCCTCCCTGTTGGTCCTCTTCGAGAAAATACCGAGGATTATGATTGGGAAGAAGGATGAAGCCGCAAGACCGAATGCAAATGCCACGACCTGCGCCACGAATCCAGGAGGATTGATTCCAAAGTACCCTGCAATACACACCGCAACTGCGATCATGATACGGCCCACTAATAGTCTCTGCTTTTCAGAGGCCTTTCTATTGATCATACGGTAGTAGAGGTCATGAGATATGGATGAGGCGATGACTAGGAGCAATCCTGATGCAGTTGAAAGTGCTGCAGCAAGACCTCCAGCTGCCACGAAAGCAATAACCCAAGCGGGGAGATTTGCAATCTCCGGATTTGCAAGCACCATTATGTCTCTATCTATGTAGAGCTCGTTTGGATTTGATGTGAGCTCATTTTTTACGAGGCGCTGTCCAAGAGGACCAGTACCCTCTGCAAATACTGGTTTACCCTTAAATGGTTTTCCTGCTCTATACTGAATAATACCGTCTCCGTTTTTATCCACCCATGCTATAAGACCTGTCTTTTCCCAGTTTTTGAACCAAGAAGGAGCTTCCTGATAGGGCTTATTATTTAGGGTGTCTATCATGTTGTAACGAGCAAAGGCTGCCACTGCAGGAGCAGTTGTATAAAGAATTGCTATAAAGAGGAGTGCATAACCAGCGCTGAGCCTTGCAGCCTTGACACTGGGAACTGTATAGAACCTGATGATAACGTGAGGAAGACCAGCGGTACCGACCATAAGTGCCAGAGTAATACAAAATACGTCGAGCATAGACTTTTGTCCCGGGCCAAATGCCGACGTATATTCAGCAAAACCAAGATCCCGGTTCAGTTGATCCAGGACTTCTAACAGATATTTGCCTGCATGTTGCCCTACTTCTACGTGACTTCCAAGTCCGATCTGTGGTATTGGTGTGCCTGTAATCTTCATGGCAATTGCAATGGCAGGAATAAGGTAGGCAATAATCAGGACTGAGTACTGAGCCACCTGGGTCCAGGTAATGCCCTTCATTCCTCCAAGTCCGGCGTAGAAGAACACGATGACCATACCTATGAGGACGCCTGTATTAACGTCAACTTCAAGGAAACGGCTGAAGACGATTCCAACACCGCGCATCTGGCCTGCAACATATGTGAGAGATACGAAAATAGCACATATTAAGGCCACTACGCGAGCTGCATTTGAATAATAACGGTCTCCAACAAAGTCTGGAACTGTAAATTTCCCAAATTTCCTAAGATAAGGTGCGAGCAATAGGGCTAAGAGCACATAACCACCAGTCCATCCCATTAAGTAAATTGAACCAGTGTATCCCAAAAATGAGATGAGACCTGCCATTGAGATAAAAGATGCAGCACTCATCCAGTCAGCAGCAGTAGCCATTCCATTGGCAAGGGCTGGAACACCGCCTCCAGCTACGTAAAATCCCTTTGTATCTTTAACCCTCGATGCCCATGCAATAAATATGTATAGGCCAAAGGTCAAACCCACCATTATGTAAGTCCACGCTAATATTGACATCATTCCCCTCCTTCTCTCCTTAAGTCACTTTTTTACTCATGAACATCATAATCACGGTCCAACTTATTCATGATCTTATAGTACACAAAGATTAAGACGACGAATACCAGTATTGATCCCTGCTGTGCAAACCAGAATCCCAACGGAAAGCCACCGAGGTGAATGTTATTTAATGGCTTCACAAAGAAGATACCGCAAAAGTAGGAAACCACTGCCCAGATACACAACAGGACAGAAACTACGGAGATATTTTTCCTCCAGTATTCTTCAAGTCTATCTTTCATCTCTATCCCTCCTTTCAAAAATTTTGTACGAGGATAGTGGAATCAAATTTGAATGTCAATATGTCACTAAAAAATCCACCTCCAACTCCTACCTGCCATATAGAGATCTTTCATGGTTTCAAATCCACCTGATCTCAATTTCTTAACCAAAAAAAGGAATAGATAGGCTGTTTGGTAGGCGTCTTCCAGGGCATCATGAGGTTCAAAATCCGGGAGTCCATATTCCTCAGATAGGTCTTCTAAATTGAAAGAAATTCTGTAATTAAATTTGTCATAATAATTTCCCCACTGCTCTTCTTTATATAACTGAGCAAGCTTCATAGTATCTATACACGGATTGTGAATAGTACCCCCAAGATATTGTTTTAAGGCCTTATTTAAAAATCTTACATCAAGGCCAACATAATGGCCAACCAAAAAACTTCCATGACAGAAGGAAACAAATTCAGGTAAAACCTCTTCAATGCTATGGGCCTCGTTTAGAACATCTGGTGTTATCCTGTGAATCAAGGTGGCTGCCTTTGATGGAAGATTTTGGGGGCGAATGTAACAATGAAAGTTTTCTCCTGGGACAATTCTAAGATTTCGCACTTTGACAGCACCGATGCTGACTATTTCGTCCTTTCTTAAATTAAGACCAGTGAGTTCTGTATCAAAAACTGTAAATTCGTAATCTTTAATTGGCCTTGATTGATCAAACTCCAAAAAAAAACGCTGGTTTTCTACAAGAATAGGATGAACATCTTTTGTCCTGTGAAAGAGACGAAATAGACCAAACATTTACTCACGATACTGGATAAAGTTCCTTTATGAAGGACTGAATCCTCCCAATAACGGAGAAGGCCTCCTTTAGCGTCTTTTTTTCTAGTTCTGTAAGATCTCCTGGATCTATAAAATTGTCAGGCTCTTTACCATCTTCAAGAAGCCTCATTTGATGAACAAGCCTGAGCTGCATCAAAAATTCATATGCATCTTTTGACTCTAAAAATATATCTCTAGAAATGAAATCTTTTTCATAAAGTACTTGTAACCTCATAAGGGTATTGGTCTCTTTGATGCCATGTCTAAGACTCATCAAACGAGCAAAATCCACGAATGGTACAATCCCACGTGTTTTTAGGTCCAGTCGATTCTTGTGTTCACCATCTTTTTCAACAATGAAATTCCTAAAAAAAGTAAGAGGAGGCCTTATTGCCAGACAGTCCCCTGCAAGTTGATATTGAAAAATAGAGTATTTTTGGGCCATTTTACTTAGGTGGTCTCTGAGAGAACGGCCTAGGTGTAGGTCTCCAAAACCCGGCCTAAAGTCAAAAAATATAGTGGCGTTTCTTACTTCATCTGGCTCAGGTCTTTTTATCCATTCGTCAAAATAGCCTTCCCACGTCCTATAGGGCTGGCACCACCGTGGATTCGAGGCCATGATGTCACCTGGACACCTTGGAAAACCACATTTTACTAGATGCTCAATGGCTTCTTTTCCAAAATTACGGAAATATTCTTGCGCCGCCTTTGAAAGTTCCTCGTCTGCCGGATCTTCATATATCAGGGCATTGTCCTGGTCTGTCCTAAATGTCTGCTCCTTTCTCCCTTCACTGCCCATAAGCAGCCAGCAATAGTTGACTGGAGGCATTCCCATCTCATCCTGTAGAAGGGTGAGCAGTTTTTCCAATATCAGGTCGTTTAAAATAGTAATGACCCTAGTAATATTATTTGACCTAGCACCTTCATCTAGGAGATTTCTGATTATAAAGGGGACCTTTTGAGATATTGGATAAAGGTCCTCGATCCTCTGTTTGGATACGATCTCCCGGAAGATGTATAGAGGTGAGCTTCCCTGAAGCACCATTATATCGTGAGCAGTTACTACCCCTATGATCTCCCCTTCCTGTTCTATAGCCAGATGATGCACCTGTTCCTGCATCATGGTTAAAAGTGCGTCAAATGCAACGGTCATTGCAGAGACCTTTTTCACAGGACTAGACATGATCTTTCGCACTGGCTCACTAAAACCAAGTCCTTTGGCAACCACTTTGGTCCTCAAATCCTTATCTGTGACAATCCCTGTGATAGCATCATCCTGTCCCCGTACCAGCAGGGAGCCAATGTGTTTCTCTGCCATTTTCTGAGCAGCAGTTTGGATGGATTCCCCCTGGCCTATTGTCTCTGGTTTCCTTTGAATGAGATCTTTTAACTGTACACTAAAGAGATAGAGTGTGCTTTCTGATTTAGGAGTAATTTTGTGTTTTCTAAGCTCTGAATAGGCCGTTCTAATAAGCTTTTGAGAGAAACTCCTTAAAAAGAACTTTACAACCTTTGGGTACTTTTCCAGAAGCTCAAGAAACTTGTCTTTCTCTATTAGAAAACAAAAGGTATCCTCGACTGTCTCTACATTTAAATTGGCTTTTGAATTCTGTATGATGGGAAGAGCACCAATGTAGGACCCCTCCCCTCGGTAGTCTTTTAAAGTAATATCCCCTTCATCGTCTTTCAAATAGAGTTTGACCCCACCCTTTTGGATCAAATATAAGTGAGAGACTTCGGTTTCATCCTGTTTAAAAATGAGGGTACCTCTTGGGAAAAAGTCAATCACTATGTCTTTCGACAGTTCCTTAAGGGCCTCTTCAGGTAACTCATTAAAGGGATGAATCTTTTTTAAAAAATCAATGATGACCTGTGGAGGGACGGAATGAGGATTTTTCTTGTTATAAACCATACAAAAATCCCTTATTTTATCTAGATTAGTTGACAAAAAACATACTTCATAGTAGCTGTTTCTACAACCAAATTTACGTGATAATAATAACTTGATAAGGAGGTCCCGTCGTGTGTGCGAATGAAACCCAAATAGAAAGTTTGATGCAAGAAGAACGCTTGTTTAGGCCCTCTAGAAAGGACCAGATGAAGGCCCATGTGAAAAGTATGAAAGAATACAAGGCCTATTATAAAGAATCCATGGAAGATCCAGAGGGATTCTGGGCTAGACGAGCTGAAGAACTCATCACATGGAACAAAAAATGGAGAAAGGTACTTCGCTGGGACTTTAATGATCCTAAAATTGAGTGGTTTATTGGAGGGAAGTTAAATGTTTCCTATAACTGCCTAGATAGACACCTAGAGAACGGGAGGAGGAACAAGGCAGCACTCATATGGCAGGGAGAGCCAGAAGAGGACGTTAAAGTCTACACCTATCAGATGCTTCACACAGAAGTCTGTCGTTTTGCCAACGTCCTTAAAAAGCTGGGTGTCAAAAAAGGGGATAGGGTAAGTATTTATCTCCCAATGATACCAGAGCTTCCCATTGCAATGCTTGCATGTGCAAGGATTGGGGCTCCGCATAGCATAGTCTTTGCTGGCTTTAGCGCTTCAAGTCTTGAAAGCCGTATTCAGGATTGTAAGGCAAAGGTCCTTATCACTGCCGATGCAGTGTTGAGGTCCGGTAGGACAATTCCCCTCAAACCAAATGCTGACCAGGCCCTCAAGAACTGCCCCACCGTAGAAAAATGTGTCGTGGTAAAAAGGGCCGGTAATGAAATCAACATGGAAGAAGGTCGTGACCTTTGGTGGCATGAGTTGATGGCAGATGAAAGCATCAAGGATACCTGCGAACCAGAGATCATGGACGCCGAAGATATGCTCTTTATCTTGTACACCAGTGGAAGCACTGGCAAGCCCAAAGGCGTCATTCACACAACTGGAGGCTATCTGACCTATGCCGCCCATACAACACAGTGGGTTTTCGATCTTAAAGATGACGATGTCTACTGGTGTACTGCAGATATTGGTTGGATCACAGGTCATACCTACATCGTATACGGTCCACTTGCCCTAGGTGGAACCTCCCTTATGTTCGAGGGTGTTCCAACATGGCCTGCGCCAGATCGCTTCTGGAAAATAGTTGAAAAATTCAAAGTCAATATCTTCTACACAGCCCCAACTGTCATTAGGGCACTTATGAGGGAAGGAGTCGAGTGGACCCAGAAACACGACCTCTCTACTCTTAGAATCCTTGGATCAGTAGGTGAACCAATCAACCCAGAGGCCTGGATGTGGTATCACGAAAATATTGGAAAGGGTAAACTCCCCATTGTAGACACGTGGTGGCAGACAGAGACAGGAGGTATCCTCATTGCTCCTCTCCCATATGCCACACCACTAAAACCCGGATCAGCTACCCTGCCACTACCTGGTGTTGATGCAGCCATCGTTAGAAGCGACGGAACCCCAGCGAAAAAGAATGAAGGTGGCTACCTCGTAGTTAAAAGGCCATGGCCTGGAATGCTCAGAGGCGTCTTTGGTGACCCAGAGCGTTTCAAGAAACAGTACTTTGACAGATTCCCAGGGATGTATGAATCCGGTGACGGTGCAAGAAGGGATGAAGATGGATATTTCTGGATCATGGGTCGTCTTGATGACGTCATAAACGTCTCCGGCCACAGACTTGGAACAGCAGAAATAGAGTCTGCCCTTGTATCACATCCGTCTGTGGCAGAGGCAGCAGTAGTTGGAATGCCTCATCCAGTAAAAGGCCAGACCATTTATGCATATGTCACCCTTAAGGCAGGCCTAGAAGAGAGCGATGACCTGAGAGCTGAGCTCAGAAATCACGTTAGAAAGATCATCGGTCCTATAGCATCACCTGAGTACATCCAGTTCGCAGTGGGGCTGCCCAAAACAAGGAGTGGTAAAATTATGAGGAGGATCTTAAGAAAGATCGTTGCAGGGGAGACTGAGGACTTTGGCGATACCTCAACCCTCGCCGATCCATCAGTAATAGAAGACCTTATCAAAGGGAACAAAGAACTGACTGGAAACAAATAATTAGAACTTAAATCCTCGAGGAGGGCTGGGAGGAAAAAATGATTTTTTCTCCCAGCCTCTTATTTCTGCCTCTTTAATTATCACGCATCTAGCAACCATTAAAGAAACGATACACCTTTAAGGCCATATTTTTTACTGGGATATAGGCAGCAGGCCCTCTTAATACACTCCCTGTTCCTGTCATATTGAGTACATATGAGATCATGATCCGCCACGAGGTTTATATCAAGATATTTTTCAGAGAATCTCTTTGCCTCTTTAAGGGCAATATAGGATTCCCTTTGACAACACCTTGAGGCGACCCTTTCCCCTATCTTTAGGAGTACTTCTCCCACAATCTTCTGGACAATGGACCTAGCTCGTGGACTCAACGGAGATGAGTCCAATAGGACTGAAAATGCCACTCCAACCCCTATAGCGGCCCCACAAGAGCCCATAAACCCACATGCTCCGCCTGGAACTTTAGAGCCCTTTTCAATGGCAGCCAAAATCTTTTCATCGCCAATATCGCCTCCGAGATTTTTATAGGTTGCGAGAATAATTCCCGGAACCATGGCGTGATGTTCTGGACCATGCATTGGAAACCTTGGATTAGTCCTAATGCGCTTCATAAGACTTATCATGTCTGTTTCTGTCGTATTTATGGCGAGCTCTCTAATCACTTCAAGTGGTTCTTCTACATGACACGAGTCACAGCAAAAGTGTCCCTTAATACACCTTGTCTGGGTCTTGAAAACAGTCCCACAGATATCGCACTCTAGTTTGACAGGGGTATCCAAATAGACAATGGGAGCGCCACACAAAAGGCATCCGCTAGGTTGTTTTGGCCTGATTCGTTCCTTTGGCATTACCTGAGCCAGATTTGGACTAGAGCAACATGAACATGACCCGTCATCTAGCTGATTTAGGGCCTCGCCACTGTGAGGGTCAATCTTTAAAACCAGATCATCAGGAAGGTCTTCGGAAATATCATGGGAAATACCCTTTGTAGTTCCTTTTGTTAGTAAGGTACCATCCTTTAAAAAAAGGCCCTCGATAGGCCCTTTCAACAGGGCATTTATCTTCTTTTCTTTAGGCCGATCCTCTAAGGGCTTTTTGGCTTCGAAAGTAAGGCTGTAAAACCTGTGACCTGAGACCTCCCTATAGGGAAATCGTTTTATTATCTTTGAATGCTCAAAGCCTAAATCCCTCAACATGGAAAAGAGATAGGACTGAACAAGGGCTCCTCCCAGACACTCGCCAACAAGGACCTTATTTCCCCGTATCCAAGGCATTGGTTCACACTCTGTCACCACGTCTGAGATAACTATTCTTCCTCCGGGCTTGAGACATCTAAAGGCCTCCTTTAAAACTCTCCGCTTGTTCTTTGTAAGGTTTAAGACACAGTTGGATATAATGCAGTCCAAGGTCCCTGACTCTATGGGGATATCCTCCAAATGGGCCTTTATAAAACTGATGTTGTCGTAACCAAGGCCTTTTACTATTGAGTGTTTCCCCTCATTAGCGACCTTTAACATTTCGTCAGTCATATCTAACCCTATCACCCTGCCTGACGGACCAACCTTTTTTGCGGCAATTAGACACTCTACACCAGTACCGCATCCAAGGTCGCAAACGTATTCACCTGCCTGAAGCAGGGCATCCTCCACAGGACTTCCGCATCCGTAAGACCTTTCAATATTCGCCTTGGGCACAAAATTTATCCCTTCTATCCCTGAAAGAGTAGGATTCTGGATCTTTTTGTCGGGTTCTTTCACTCGTCTTGAATAAAATTCCTGAACAAGCCCCCTCTGATCCCCTTGCCCCATAGAAAGTAGACAGTTTGAATGAAGAAAATTAACATCTTTAATTTCATGACATTCAAACGAAACATCACCCATCTTTAAGACAACTCCCATGTTATTCTCACGCTTTGGGAGTCCATTACACTCAAATTTGATAGCATATTGAATCATTGCTTCATAAAATGGGGAGTTGGGATCAGGATTCAGTGAAAAGCCTTCATGATTTTTGAGGGGCTCAAGACAATGATCAATATCTCCTCCTCCTGTGAGGAAATGCCATGGATCCTCTCTCATCTCTTGGGAATCAATGAGGCTTAAGGACCTGATCTCCTCCAGTTTAGGGGAAGTTTTCCATATGTCCAAAAGGTCTTCGCCGCCTTTTAAAAGTTCTCCACACAGAAAACCAGGTCTGTCAACTGTTGCAGGGGTTGGCCAGACCTTTCCATCCGGTCCAACACACAGGGACTCCCATCCCGCACTTCCAAGATCATAACGAGTGCCAGGAGGAGAAAAGACTTGAGAGCGTATTGCATCGAGATTGTCCACCTCTATACCAAGGCAATCAGCCTCCTTGAGAAAAGAGGCGAAGTTTTCTATGAGCAATTCATCTTCAGAGACTGAGAGCCCAGTTCCTGCCCCCTGATCAAAATGCCAAAGGAGATGACACCCAGTAATCCCCAAATCCTTTAGTATATGAAGAGTCTCTTTTATATGATGGATAGTAATTTTATTTACGCTCATTGCGCAGGTAACAGAAAAGCCTCTTTCAATCAACGACTCTATTCCTGCCTTTGCCCTGTCAAAGCTCCCTTTCCCTCGAATAGAATCGTGAATATCTTTAGGCCCTTCTAAACTGACCTGAAAATGGATCCTGTCTTTTTTCAAAAAAGAAAAATCTTTTAAAAGATCCTGGCAGAGAAGCCCATTTGTAAGTACTGCTATCTTTAAATTGGGGATATCCATGCAGTACCTTAAGATGCTATCGAAATGGGGATAAAGGAAGGGTTCACCCCCTGTAAAACAGACTACATTAAGTCCGTGATCAATGGCCTTTTTTATGGCCTTTTTTACTGTATCCTCTTTTAATGTCCTATTTCTCGCCCTAAATTCAGAAAAAAGGCAATGTCTGCAGGAAAGATTGCACCTGTCCAAAAGGTGGAACCATAGCTCACGTAGGCCCTCTAGCCCCTTTCCTTTTCTACCTTCGTATGGAGAGACAGGTGGAATGGTAATCGACCCCAAAAAGTGCCGCGCCTCAAAAAAGGCCCGTTCTGGTCCAATGCTAAAATTGATAAGGCTCCTTACAATCTCTTTTTCACATAACTTTTGAATATCTTTTAAAATGGTATCTGCCCTTTCATTAACTACAAACCAAAAAGGCACCTCAGGAAGTACGTAGGTCCTGTCCCCTACCCTCTTTAAAAAAAAGGTCTTGAATGGTCATATTTGCCACAGGCTCCTTTTTAAAAAACTAAAAATTTTGTTTACGGCTCCATGGACCAAAAAATAATTGATTAAAATCTAACACTATACCATGCCACCAGAGCCACAATGTATAAATGTTCTATTTCTCTATTTAGAACAAAAAAACTCTCTTCTAAAAGGCCTCTTCCTCAGTACAAAATGACAGGCTTTATAAGGCTAACCTATAGAAAAAAGAGAGCATTTTTTCTCAGACAAGAAATAGGGGGATGCTTAGAGCAAAAAGATTTGGCATGAATCTAGACCTTATTATTAAATAAGTTTTTTATAATAAGGACATTTTTCCTTCCTACATCCATGGGGATGAAACGTATCGTAATTACAAACTATTCTTTGTTCAGGTCTAGTCAGCGAAATATTTAGTTCTTCTTTCAAGAATTTTAAGGCTATTTCCAACGATTTCCATGAATAAGCTTTACAACAGCTTGGGCCAGTAAGCTCAGCGACTGCCTGAGCAATTTTTGCTGTCACATTCATGGTTGTCTTTTGTTCTCTGTCAGTACCGCATTTTGCCCCTAATAATATGGAAAAACATCCACCAATTGCAGGGACAATTCCGCATACTCCAGTTAAACCACAATAGCCACTAAAAGCCTGTTTACTAATTCTCGAAAATACTTCATCAAAAGTATCTTCTGCTATGGTTGTTTTTCCTGCATTCTTAATGGCTGCCAAAAGTGATCCTGCTACCATAAAGGCATGATGGCAGCCTAGCATTGATATATTTGGAGATTCCAGTATTGATTCAAATATGTGAAAAGGGTTGTCGGAAGTTGTGGCCAAACATATTTCCTTTGTTTTTTCAATGGCTGGTCTATTGTGGCAATCTTCACAGATAGCATGACCTTTTGAACAAATTATATATCCTAAAAATTTTTTCCCACAATAATAGCATATAAATCTCTTCTCTTTTAAATGATATTCAAGGGGTGCACCACATATCAAACAATCGTTTATTTCGGTTTTCGCCAGATCTGGCGAACTGTGGTTTGGCTGTCAGCAGCCAGTTGTAATGGGTTGTATCTTACCTATCATAAGTACCTCTTTGAGATTTTTTTCTAAATTTCGCTATTGAAGTTATGTAATATACAGGTGCCGATGATAGCGTCTCCTGCCATGTTTAATCCTGTACAACTCCAACTCATCTCCCCCATAATAACTCCACACCTCATCCCACACAACTCTGTGCCTACAGTTATATTCCCCTCCACCAGTAGACCCAGATTATGCAATCTGACTCGATTGAGTTCTTTCTAGAACCACTCCCTTAATATCTAACGGTTAGGTCATCTTGGGCAAAAAAGGCTGTCCAAGGGCATTGGCAAAATCCAGGACATCTTCTTCACTACCTCTAAACGGACCACCTTTTTCTAGCTTCATGGTGGCCGTCATCGCCGCAAATTTACCTACTTCATCAAGTTTGGTGGTTTGCTCCCTATAAAAGAGATAACCAGCCATGTAAGTGTCACCGCATCCTGTCGGATCAATGGTACCTAGATCCTGAGCTGAATAACTCGAAATCCAGTATGACTTACCTTTGGAGTAAATCAATGATGGATTACTACCACAGGTTATAACGACTTCTTCTACACCGAAGTTTGACAATTCAACGGCAATTTCTGTTAGATTCCATTTAGTAGATAGGATTCTCGCCTCTTCTTCATTGGCCTTTACTATGTTCACTAAAGCAAGCACTTCTTTTTTCTCTTCCCACACTACATGCCTCACTTGTGTCCAGCCTCGCCCCCTCTTTACAAAGTCCCTCACAAGTCCTTGCACATCGAGGGAAACTGTTGATCTGTCTGCTAGAAACTGTATTACCTCAAGGGGAATATCATATTTAGTCAATGGGCCAAGGTGGAAAATTCTCGCTTCACACCCTGATACATCCGAGACAGTAAACGGCTTAGCCACCTCTTTCACCCATTGTACCCTTGTATTGGTGTCATCTGAGTACAAATTCTTGAATGTCGTTGTCCAGTCACTCTCTCCTAAGAAGACGTGGATGTCCTCTTCCTCTAATTCTCTTAAAAGAAAGGTATCCTGATCATTTATTTTAGTGATCACGGCGACACTCATACCCAGATTCTTCAAAGCGATAGCTGTATAATAGGCAGTTCCTCCAGGCATTTGAAATTCACCGTCAGCGCTCTTTACTATGTCCTTCGTTATGTGTCCAACAACGCAAACATCAAACATCATTAGTTTCCTGTTCTTTTTTCCTGGTCAGCTCAAAAGAGCCTGTTTTAATGTGTAATATCTAGCTTTTTTCGAAATTCATTTTCATTATATACTTTAGATACCAAAATAACGAATTTACTATCGAGTGCCATCATTGATCATTGACCAAGTGTGCCAACTAATATAGCTCAATTCCTACTTATCTTTTTTCTTCAGACCAAAAGTGTTTTTGAAAAAATTTACTGAATAGAAAGCCATAATTTTCCATGGCTTTATTATCTCTTTTTTTCACAAAAAAAACGGCATTCTTTTTGCAAATAAAATTTAGGAAATGTCTCTAATTAATGGAATCCGGATAGGAATGGATTCTATAAGGTCAGTTCCTTAGCAAAAAAAATGGCAGGCAAAGGACCATTCCGGGCCCTGTTGAAGAAAAACTTTTAACAGGAATCCGGAAGAGGGAGTTTAATCTACAAAAAAAAGGAGGAAGTCTTAATGGTTGAGATCAAGAAAATTTTATTTCCAACAGATCTTGCAACAAGTTCTGAAAAAGTCGTGCCTTATGTAAAGCTTATGGCAGACAAACTAGGTGCGGAAATACATATAATTCATGTAATGAGGAGTTTGGAGGACTTCGGTTTTCTAGATGTAGTTTCAGAAGACTATTCTGAAACGCTTTCTTCCTATGAGAAGGAACTTCGTGTAGGCACTGAAAAGGCACTGGACAAGTTCATTGCAGACAATTTTAGTGATCAAAGCAATGTTCAAAAATTTATTACCATTGGTGATATCATAAATGAGATAATTGATTATGCTGATAAAAATCAGATAGATATGATAATAATGGGTACACATAGTAAAAAGGGCCTTGAAAAAATTATGTTTGGTAGTGTGGCAAATGGAGTGGTAAAGAGAGCCGATTGTCCTGTACTTACAGTAAATCCGTACAAGATGGATTAATAAGGAAGATTCTTAAATTATAATCTTGCCTGTTACTGCATTGCAGTAACAGGACAAACTCTGAAGGGGCCTATTCAATCTTTAGGGCCCCTTTTAGTTTTTTGCATGATATTATACGGCAAATTGGAAGAAGTAAGCTATATTTATACAACTCAAATATTAAACATTTTAAACTGATATTAGGGCACTTTAATGTTCCCTTTTGGAGACATATTGCTTCGATTCGTTCCTTTATAAGAACAGTTTTTCCGTGGCTCTCTTGGTTATTCAAAAATATGTCTCTTAAGATGTAAGCGCCTATACATCTAAATCACTTCGCTTTTAAATTATGAGTGGCTCCACCCAACTCAACGTATTGGCGACCAATTTTCCATATAACAAGAGGTCAAATTCCTATATCTTACGTAGCAGATATCAAATACCCGCAACTCAACTCCTGTGTTAAAGTGCCCTTAGACTTGCTATTGGCCTCGCTGGTATAGACAAGGAGCTGAGTGATAGTACACTACGTCATAGTTTTCAACTATGGACATTGACGTGCAAAGCTGGATAGACTCATTAATATTCTAATGCCAATATAGAAGATAGACTGATTTCAAAGGCTGCCTATCTGGTTACGAAATCTCGT
Source organism: Dissulfuribacter thermophilus (assembly GCF_001687335.1). NCBI lineage: Bacteria > Pseudomonadati > Thermodesulfobacteriota > Dissulfuribacteria > Dissulfuribacterales > Dissulfuribacteraceae > Dissulfuribacter > Dissulfuribacter thermophilus. The sequence continues at coordinate 183,484 of NZ_MAGO01000002.1, forward strand.
ATTGTGTAGTATAGTATCAAGATGAAAAATCTAAGAGAACGAGACGAAATTCTAGTAGCCCTTTCTGGTGGAGTTGATAGCGCGGTTTCCGCTCTTCTTTTGAAGGAACGGGGTTTTGATGTCCAGGGTCTTTATCTTGAACTCCTAGGAGAAAGTTTTGAAGCCACTGTTCGCAAACAGAAAAAAACCGTCTTGAGGATTGCAGAACAGTTAGACATCAAAATCCACTTCGTAGATAGGAAGAATGCCTTTAATAAAGAGGTAATTTCATATTTTATCGATACATATAGAAAAGGGCTTACTCCGAATCCATGTGTTTTCTGCAATCCATCCATAAAATTTAAGGAAGGCCTGGCGCAAAAAGAGAAGCTTGGCTTAAGGTTCTTTGCAACGGGACACTATGCCAGGATCGAGCTACATGATGAACTGGGCTTTATACTGAAAAAGGGTGTAGATCCCAAAAAAGACCAGAGCTATTTTCTCCATAGGTTACCCAAAAGATGGTTGGAGACTATCATTTTTCCCCTTGGCGCCTTTAAAAAGGAGGAAATAAGGCAAATCGCCAAGAACAAAGGACTCGATAAGCTCGTTTTAAAAGAAAGCCAAGAGATTTGTTTTGTTGAAGGTGACTATAGAGAAAGCCTAATTGGGGTTGAAGAAACACCAGGTCCGATTATTTTAAAGACTACTGATGAGATCGTCGGAACCCACAAGGGCCTCTATAATTACACAATTGGACAAAGACGCGGCATTGGCATCCCTGGCCCAGAGCCTTACTATGTCTTAGAATTAGATACGAAAAATAACGCCTTAATCATAGGAACTAAGAAAGATACTCTACAATCAAACTTTTACGTTGAAAATGTTAATTGGCTCGTACCAGAAGAATATGCACGATCTCAAGACATTGAGATAAAGATACGCTCTCGCCACAATCCAGCACCAGGTAAGATAGTTGAATGTAATAAAAAAACTGGACGATATAAGATTATGTTTTATGAACCACAATCTTCAATAACTCCAGGACAAGCTGCTGTCTTTTATGCAGGAGATGTGGTCCTTGGTGGTGGAGTAATATGCGGATAAGAATATATACCCTCGGGTGTAAGGTAAATCAATTTGAATCTCAGGCCATGGCAGAGGCCCTACAAACGCAAGGACACACTGTTGTGGGCCCAAAGGATGACTTTGATATCTTTATAATAAACACCTGTGCAGTCACATCCAAGGCATGCTATCAGGCTCGACAGGCGATTAGAAAGGCGCTCAAAAAAAATCCAGACGCAAGGGTCATTGCCACAGGTTGTTATACCCAAATCGACCCGTGGGGTCTTATTGAATCGATTGATACGAACATTTGCGTGATTGGAAATGATCAAAAGGAGATGCTCCTAAATCTCAAATTGTCTTCTATGGATTGTCTGGAGATATTTGTAGGAGACATCTTTAAAAAGAAGACAATTTCACAATTTACGCTTTCAAAACCACAAGGCAGGACCAGGGCCTATCTCAGGATCCAAGACGGATGTGATGCCTTTTGCTCATACTGCATAGTCCCTTACGCAAGGGGACCCTCTAGGAGCTTATCCATTGATAAAATCATTGAACAGGCTCAAAAGTATGTGGATTCAGGGGTAAAAGAGATAGTAGTAACTGGAATTCATGTGGGTTTTTACGGCAAGGATCTTGGTATGAATGATGGCCTTGTTAAGGGCATTGATGAACTCACCAGGAGATTTCCTGAGTGCCGTTTTAGACTCAGTTCAATCGAGCCCAATGAGTTAAAGGATGAAATCCTGGACCTTTGTGCAGAAAGAGAAAACTTTTGTAAGCACTTCCACATTCCCCTTCAAAGTGGAAGTTCCAGGGTTCTAAAGGCAATGGGAAGAAAATATGAACCCGAACTATTTGTTGAACGCACTCATACCATAAGGGAACGGTTTCCCGATGCCTCCATAGGTACAGACTGTCTTGTAGGATTTCCAGGAGAAGATATCTCTGATTTTGAACAGACTGCAAAAATCATTGAAGCAACCCCTGTGACATACGTACATGCGTTCCCCTTTTCAAAAAGGCCCGGAACAAGGGCATATGGGCTAAAAGAGACGGTGAACAAGAAAGAAAAAGACAGACGCTCCAAGATAATTAGAGAGATTGGGAAACGAAAAAAGGAAGAATTTTATAGAAATCATCTAGGAAAATATCTAAATTGTCTTGTTGAAAAGGTAGATTTTAAAAAGGGAAAGCTTACCGGTCGCACACAAAACTACTTGTTAATTGAGGCCCTGTTTGACCCACAAAAGTCAGATATTCATCCAAATAATGAAATCACAGTCCTAACCAAAGATTATGTTAATGAGAGCTTAATCGGAGTTGTAGTGGCGTGATATTTGGAGCAATTGATCTTGGAACCCAGACCTTTAGGCTTGGTGTAGCCGAAGTTTCAGAAGGACTGGTTTCGGCTAAGTCCTCAAGGCTCTTTAATGTACGCCTGGGGAAGGTCATTGAAGAAAGAAAACTTAACCAGAAGATCCAGACGGCATTAATGGATATCAAAGAAAATGTAAAACACTTTGGGATTCAACGCCTACGGGTTTGCGGTACTGAGGCAATACGGGCCCTTGCTCAAAAGGCTCCTAATATCTTAGAAGAAATAAAAGAAATCCTTTCCCATCCATTGGAAATCCTCTCTCCCCAGGAAGAAGGGAGGCTGACAGCTCTCGGCGCAAGCACAGCCCTTGGAGGCACTGTAGCCCCTCAACCAATATGCATTATTGATGTGGGCGGAGGTAGCACAGAGACTATCTATTACTCATCTCAGGAAATACTGATTAAAAGCATAAAGATTGGAGCTGTGAAGTTTACTGAAGAGTCCTTTAAAGAATTTTCTTTTCTTTCTTCCCATCCATTTAGCCAAGTTAAAAAAGCCACTGCTACAGGAGGAACAGCCACTACCCTTGGGGCGATGCTCCTTCAACTTTCTCAATATGAACCTCAAAAAATCCGAGGTCTGTTTGTAAATCGAGAAACAATTTCTTCGTTGATTAAAAAACTCTCTGTATTAAATCTAGATGAAAGAAAAAAGATTATAGGCCTTGAACCAGAACGCGCCGATATTATTATCCCTGGTTTAAGGATTCTTTTACATGTAGTAAAAAATCTCGATGTCCCTGGAGTAACCATCTCTGATGGGGGGTTACTTATGGGCATCTTAATAGACTTGATAAAAAAGGAGTATGATGATCATGCTAAACTTGATTGGCGAAGGCTATACCTTTGATGACCTTCTATTAGTACCTTCATTTTCTGAAGTTATCCCTACTGAGGTTGACGTATCAACCTGGCTTACTCGTGAGATCAGGCTCAACATTCCCATTGTAAGTGCAGCTATGGATACGGTGACAGAATCTCAGACCGCCATTAGTCTGGCCCGTGAAGGAGGCATAGGTATAATCCACAAAAATATGCCAATTGAAAGGCAGGTAAAAGAAGTAGAAAAGGTAAAGAAGTCAGAGAGTGGAATGATCATTGACCCTGTCACTGTGGAACCAGACCAAAAAATTTGGGATGTGCAACGAATAATGCGAGAGTACAAGATCTCTGGAGTTCCAGTAGTTAAAGATGGAAAACTTGTTGGCATTGTAACCAACAGAGATCTGAGATTTGAGACCAACTGGGACCTCGAGGTCAGGGATGTAATGACAAAAGAAAACCTCGTTACCGCCCCTGTGGGCATTACCCTTGAAGAATCCAAAGAGTTGCTACACAAACACAGGATTGAAAAACTTCTCGTTGTAAATGAAAAAGGGGAACTCAAGGGCTTAATCACCATAAAAGATATTGAGAAAATCAAGAAGTATCCTAACTCATGCAAAGATGACCTGGGAAGACTCAGGGTTGGAGCTGCAGTTGGAGTTGGTAAAGGACGTCTTGAACATGTAGAACAACTAAAGCAAGTGGGAGTTGACGTGGTAGTTGTAGACTCTGCCCACGGTCACTCAAAAAATGTGATTGAGGCAGTAAAGGAGATTAAAAGCAACTTTCCAGACTTAAATGTAATTGCAGGTAACGTTGCCACAGCAGAGGGTGCCAGGGCCCTAATAGAGGCAGGAGTAGACGCCATTAAGGTTGGCGTAGGTCCTGGCAGCATATGTACCACGAGGATAGTTGCCGGAGTTGGCGTACCACAGCTCACAGCAATTCATAACTGTGCCCAAGTGGCAGAAGAATATGGAATTCCAGTAATTGCAGACGGTGGAATCAAATTCTCAGGAGACCTCACAAAGGCCATCGGTGCTGGGGCACATTGTGTGATGGTTGGAAGCCTCCTTGCGGGTACTGCTGAAAGCCCAGGAGACCTTGAACTGTTTCAAGGTAGATCCTACAAGGTATATCGCGGAATGGGCTCAATTGGAGCCATGAAAAAAGGGAGCAAAGACAGGTACTTCCAGGAAGGAGTCAGAACCGAGACCAAACTTGTGCCAGAAGGTATAGAAGGAAGGGTTCCATATAGGGGCCCACTGTCAAATATGATTTATCAACTTGTTGGAGGCCTTAAATCCGGTATGGGCTACCTTGGCTGTAAAGACATCGACACCCTAAGAAAGAATGCCAAGTTCGTTAAGATCTCTCCAGCAGGACTCAGGGAAAGTCACGTCCATGACGTAATAATAACAAAGGAATCCCCCAATTACTGGGTTGATCGCTAATTGCTAGTCTCTATTTAGTTCTGTGAGAATCATGCCTTAGCCAAGGCTTCACATGAACGAACAAAGACATTTTCTTCTCTGGCCCATTGGCCAGAGAAGAAAAAAATGTCTGGCGAGCAGGCCGTCAAATGCCCTATCAAACCATCTATTCTACAACTGGGTTCTTATTTCTGGTAAAGTTGTAGATTATTGACTCGAATGGAATCTATGGTTTCATTTTCTCTTAAATAATCGCTCAAGATCATCCCTATTTAAAACGACAAATACTGGTCGGCCATGAGGGCAGTTGGTCACCCCTTCCTCAATACATTCGTAAACTAGGTTTTTCAACTCCATGCCATGCAAGGCCTGTCCTGCCTTTACAGCGCTTCCACACGCCACCTTTGCAACCAAATCGTGTAAAAAGGTCTCTGACGAAGCCGAAGGGGTTGAAAAGGCCTTGTCCACAATAGACCTGACCCCCTCTTCCCTATTTTCAAGGACGGCAAGACTTGCAGGCACCCGTCGGACTGCAACTTCTGTTGCTCCAAAAACGTCGAGGTCAAAACCAAGGGGCGACAGGGTCTTTTTTACTTCATGCACTATCTCCATTTCCTCAGGAGACCGTTCAATAATGATGGGAAAAGCAAGTCCCTGACCTGGAAGCCTTCCCTTAGCCTTTAATTGATCTAATAGGCGCTTAAAAAGAAGTGCCTCATGGGCACCATGTTGGTCCATTAAAAAAAGACCGTCTCTAACCATTCCAACGATATATGTATCTAAGACCTGTCCCAATATAGTAGGTAATTCCTCAGATTCGTTATAGGTTACATGCTCGAGTTGTTGTTCTTGGACCTTTGAATTTTCAAGCTCCTTTGTCTCCTCGAAAAAAGGTATTTGGGAATAGCTCGACATGACAGTCTTAACAGATTGTGACTCAGAGGGTGTTTCGTAACTATCTTCTTCAACTGTAGAAATCTCTTGCTCTGGCCTTTTCCTTAAAAAAGCGTTTTTTATAGAGGCGTAAACCAGCTTAAATACCCGATCTGAGTATCTGAATCTCACTTCCTGCTTGGATGGATGGCAATTCACGTCCACAAGCTCTGAATCCATATCAAGAAATAGGACGAGGGCCGGATACTCATTTTTCATGAATAGGCCCCTAGAGGCCTCTTTAACGGCCTTTAGAATAAAACGCGAACCAAAAGGACGCCTATTTAAAAAGAAATGACACTGTCTCGGGCCAGTTATCCCAGCCCCAGGAGTTGAGACAGCACCGCTGATCTTAATGCCATAGCCTTCCCCTTCAATAGGTACTAGTTTGGATGCCAATTCCTGTCCCAAAAGGGGAACGAATCGTTCTTGAAATCCTGCCCTCTTGGGTGAACTAAAAAGTTCCTTTCTACCAGACCTAAGAACAAAGGATTTTTCTGGGAAGGCTACTGCATAGGTCCTGACTACTTTATTAATGTGCCCCAGCTCTGCCTGATCTGATTTTAAAAACCTTCGTCTTGCCGGGATTTCAAGAAAAAGATCCCTTACCTCAACTATAGTTCCGAAAGGACAAGGACAGGGCCTTACCTCCTTGTTTCTTCCGAAAAAGACCTTGACCATCCAGCCCGAATCCATCTCCTCCCCACTCTCTATGGAGCGACTCTTTATAACTAGTTCACTCACTGCCCCAATACTAGGGAGAGCTTCACCACGAAAACCCAAGGTCTTTATTGCATAGAGGTCTTCTTCATCCTCGATCTTACTAGTGGCATGACGTTCAACACACAATTCTAGGTCTTCCTTTTTCATGCCATTACCGTTGTCCATGACGCGAATAAGGCTCTTTCCCCCCTTCTCAACCTCAACTACGATCTCGCTTGCACCGGCATCCAGAGCGTTTTCTATGAGCTCTTTGACTACAGACGATGGCCTTTCCACCACCTCGCCTGCTGCAATCTGGTTGGCAATATGGGGAGGAAGGATTCTAATAGACATCAGTTGATTAATGGAGTTGGGGCCTTCCTATTTAACCAGTATTCATATATACCAAGGACTGAGTAGGGTAAGCCCTCACTAATATGTGCAATCTCGTCAGGAGTATATGCCTCAAGCTCTTGAAGACCCTCTTCTGTACCAAAAAGTAAGGGGATTGTGAGAAAAAGGGATGCATCTTCAGATTCCATCATGGATTTCCAACTATCCATTCTAAGAGACATACCCCTTACAAAGCCATAACACCAATCACTGATTATAGGAAAGGACTTTCCATTGAACTCCAAAAAATATATTAATGGTTCAAAATTATCAGGATCTTCATAGAACTCACTAACTATACCAGTGTACATCCTCATAATGAGTTCAAGACTATCCTCTCTACCTTCACTATAATTCTCTTCAACATCATCTTCGACTAATCCAATGGCAATAGGCAACCATTCACTTGGCATTATATATCCAGGCCCAATCGTAATGGCTGTGAGGAAGCCATGGAGCCCTGACAGATCCAGGCATTCTTCTGGCACCTGGTCGGAATTCAAGAAGTCATCCAATTCTGCCAGTTCCTCCTCTGTAATGGGCCTGTTGATTTTATCCATTAAAAATGCCATTTTTTCTCCAAAACTACTCATAAGCTGAATATCGCCCAAATCCTCGGTCAGACAAGTTTGAAGAAAATGCAGGGCAACAGATTTCGAAGTATTTTATTACATCATCTCATTCTTTCCAGTATTTTTTGTATACCCTCTATCTTGTCAGTTCCGGGAACTTGCCTTTTTAATACCTCCTCCTCAAAGGTTGAACGCTGTTCAGTGTAAAAAATTCCAATGGCAATAGGCTGCTGAGATTGGTCATACGGCCAGCTTCTTATCATGGCATTGGCCTCATCAAATGACCGCGGGCGCTCCTTCGTTGCATCCTCTATCTCTTCCACCCACTTATTATAGTATTCATAAGTGTTAAAAAAGGTATAACAGGGCTGAAGAACATCGATGAAGGAAAAACCTTTGTGTTCTATTCCCTGGAGTATCAATTTCTTCAAGTGTTCAATCTTACCTGAATATCCCCTTGCTACAAAAGATGCCCCAGAGGCCAACATGATTTCAAGGGGATTCATCGGATACTCTGGACTCCCATCTGGAGTGGACCGACCTTTGAATCCCTTGGGGCTGGTTGGAGTGAACTGCCCAGTAGTAAGTCCATAGACACTGTTGTTATGAACAATAAAAGTGGCATCAACGTTTCTCTTTGCTGCAAATATCAGGTGTTCTATCCCTTCCCCATAAGCATCACCATCACCGGCATGACCAATAACAATAAGATCGGGATTGACTAGTTTAATGCCTGTTAGGGGAGGAATGACCCTTCCGTGAAGCGAATAAAATGAGTTAACATCTACATAGTCAACTATCTTTGCATGACACCCAATGCCAGATAAAAGCACTACATTTTCCAAGGGAGTTCCCTGGGCTTGAATCTCCATAAGGACTGATCTCATGGCACTAAGGATTCCAAAATTTCCACATCCAGGGCACCATGTATTGACTGCCTGCGTGTTAAGGGCCTTTTTGTCTTTCATGATATGGCCTCCTCGATCTTTTTTCTTAGCTCAGTTGGTGTAAATGGCCTACCGTCATACCGAAGAATCTTATGGTCTACTAAAATCCCATGTGATTCGAGGAGACTGGCAAATTGGCCTGTGGCGTTTGTCTCAGCACAAACGATTTTTTTACATCTTTTAATAAGGCCTTTATTTCACTTAAAGGAAATGGCTCCATGACAATAGGTTGAATCGCTCTTAGTCCAAGGCACTGGCAGGCCTCAACAGCTGCACCTTTGGTTGATCCCCAAAAAAATACACAGACGTCAGAGTCGCTTTCCCCATAGGACTTTACACACTCAAGTCCCTTCATGGTCTCTCTTATTGCCCTTGACTTCTCAAGACGCTTTTCTTGCATACAGGATATGGCTTCAGATTCTTCCGTTGTTATACCGTATTCATCGTGTTCATATGAAGTAACCTTAACCACAGCATTTTTTTGCCCTGGGAAGGCCATGGGTGATATACCGTCATCATTTACCTCGTATCTCTTGTACTCAGATGATCTATCCCAGAGCCTTGGAGCCGGCCAGTCAAAGAGATCTTTTGGCTCTGAAAAGGAAAAACCGCTTTCACTAAGGTGTTTATCAGACAGTATGAAAACCGGAACCTGAAAGGACCAGGCGGCATTCAGGGCATTATATGCCCACTCATATACCTCTTCAGCATCTCCAGGAGCAACGACAATCCGTGGGAACTCTCCATGTCCGGCATGAAGTACAAAAAATAGATCTGCCTGCATGGTGTAGGTAGGGACCCCTGTACTTGGGCCAGCTCGTTGGCACTCTACAAATACAATGGGAATCTCAGACTGGCCAGCCAGACTAACCGCCTCTGTCATAAGGGCAAAGCCACCACCTGAACTCCCTGTCATAGCCCTGTTGCCGGCATATGCGCTGCCTAAGGCCATAAGGGCCGCCCCAATCTCACTTTCAGGGTGAATAGTGGTTACTCCAAGATTTGGACCGTGTTGCGCCAAAAAATGGAGGATGGAAGATGCAGGAGTCATGGGATATGCAATATATATATCAAGTCCCCCCCTTACTGCTCCAAGGGCTAATGCCTCATTTCCCGTAAGGATCGGGCAGGGTGATTCACCTGTTGGTTCAATTTTAATATATTCCTCTTTGATACTGTCAAAAGAAGCCTTAGCGATTAGAAGGTTCGTTTCAACCCCCTTTTTTACAGTGGATTTGATGATCTCCTCGAAACTCTCCCAAGGTATTCCCAACACCCTTGTCAGTGCCCCAAGGGCTGCTACATTTCTCATGATAGGAATTCCCTTATGGGATTTTACGATGTCGGAAATGGGAACTCCAAGTCCTTCTGCATCGGCCTGGTTTGAGTCAAAGACTATGATCCCCCCTTGATTGAGCCGCTCCTTATTTTTATCAATAGCTTCCTGATTAAGGGCAACTATCACATCCACCGTCTCTTCATGGCAGAGTATCTTGTCTTTGGATGCCCTTATTATGGAAAAATTGTGGCCTCCACGTATGAGACTAGGATAATCATCATAGAAAAATATTTTGTAACCCAACCGATTTAAGAGTCGAGAAAGGGTATTACCTGCCTGCTTGACTCCATCTCCTGCCTTACCTCCAATTAAGATTGAAATTTCGTTCATGGGATTCTCCAAGGAAAAAAATTTAAAAAAGATACAAAAGACCGTACACCTACTTTCAGGCTATTTAAATGAGACAGGAAGTCAAGCGAATAAAGAAAAGAGTGCCTCAGCCAATAATGGTTGGGTGCGGTTTTAGGGCCTAAATTTTCAATTGACGAGTTTAGCTAAGATCTAAATCCTGCAATTGGCGAGTTTGCCCAAGATACGAGGAGCGAGGGGCGAAGACGTACTTAGGTACTTCGAGCCCTGCGCGACAAAGTAGATTGGGCAAAATCGCCAATCCCGAAGGGCAGCAAAAGGAGGCAAAAAACACAAAATATTGATTCACCCAAAAAGTGAATTTAGTGAATAGCCGGATGTTAGCTAACATTCCATAAAATCGTAAATAAATCATTTTTGATCCCTTTTGCCGTGCAGGATTTAGGTAAGACATAAAGGGCTAAGGCATGGTTGAGGCTATGAAGTATCTGAAAAAACAGCTAAAGAAAAAGCTGCAACTAGAATAATGGCGAATGCGAAAAAATCTTCCAATTTTTATATTCATTGGAAAAAACTCTTTTCTCGCATTCGCCATTCAAGGATAAAGCAGATTCTTTTTAACTAACAAGCGCAACTGTAGGATTGGAGCATTTATGGATCAATTCATGCGATACACTTCCCATGAAGAATTCCTGAATAGCACCTCTTCCCCTACGTCCCATAAAAATAAGATCTACGTCTTCTGATTCTGCTTTTTGCAAAATATTTTTTGCAGGTACTCCGTATTCATAACTGGTTGTTATCAAAGATTCCGGAATCCCCGCCTTAACTAGAATATCCTTTCCATTATTCAAGATTTCCTCTGCTTCTTTTTCAGGCAAAAGACCACTTTCTATGTTTTCAGGGTAATGGGCGAGACTGATCACGTTAAAAAGATGAATCATTTCTATACCATCAAGGCAACAACTTAACATGGAACTCGCCTCTTTTAATGCCTTATCTGAATGAACTGATCCGTCTAAGGGAATAAGGCATTTTTTTACAGAACAGGTACCCTGTTCAGCCATCTTCTTGCCTATCAAATAGATAGAGCAGCCAATATCTTTATGTAGAAGCCCTGCTGAGACACTTCCAAGAAAGATCTCCTGGGCCGTGCTAACTCCCCTTCTTTCAAGGAAGATTTGTGTATATCCACCCTCTTTTGCAACCTGTGTTATTCGTTCTACTGGATCACCATCTTCAATCTTTTCATCTATGGGAGAACTGGCACCTGCCGATACCAACTTTTCCTTGATTTCATGAAGGATAGGGAGGACCTCTTTTTCAATATGTTGTTTTCTAAGGTCTTTAATTAGATCTGAATTGAGCAATCTATCTGCCCGAATATCTATATTTTTTATATGACTCGTAAGATAACTTCCAGCCATTACAGTGAGGATAGTAATGGAATCCAGGCGTTGTCCTAAATTGGCAGCGAGGCATCCAACGAGTCCTGCCACTCTATAACTTGGTTTTTTGACGTCTACGGGTAAAAGAAACTTCATACCTCACCTCCTTTTTAATAAAAGAGAAGAAGCCAAATATTGGCTACTCCAACGGTCACTAGCATGTATATAAAGGCAATTTTCATAAATCCAAAGAAGCGAATTGGGTATCCGGCAGACTCTGCGATACCGAGGGTCACCACGTTGGCACTTGCACCGATCATTGTGCCATTTCCACCAAAACATGCTCCAAAGGCAAGTGCCCACCACAGCACCCCGCTCTCTGCTCCGGGTATAACCTTGGTGAGGTATCCAACAATTGGAAGCATGGTGGCTGTAAATGGAATGTTGTCAACAAAGGCACTCATAATTGCAGACACCCAAAGTATCAAACAGATAGATACAACTAGACTCCCCTGGGACAAACTCAAGACCCAGTCGGCGATAATGTCCAGAAGTCCCGTTTCTTCCACAGCGCCTACAAGAATGAAAAGGAAGATGAAAAAGAGGAGCGTCGGCCACTCAATGTCCTTTTCTATAAGATGAAGGAGATCAACCTTCTTTGTAATGAGCCCGTATGTAAAGAGCAAAGATGCACCAAAAAGTGCTGCAATACTTACCTCCATGTGCCAATATCCATGGGTAAGGAACATTGCTATGACAATACCCATGATAATCAGACCAACTGTGAGGAGATTTCCATCTGTTATCTGATACTCTTGTCTGAGTTTCTCTATAAAGGCCTGTATATCGGTAATCTTGGCCTTGGAATATTCATTCTTATAGACAAACTTAGAATAGATAAAAAGAATGATCATAGAGATAATACAGACTGGAGTAAGGTCTATAACAAAATCCATGAATGTGAGGCCGGCATACGAGCCGATCATTATGTTCGGCGGATCACCGATCAAAGTGGCTGTTCCACCGATATTTGAAGCAAGTATCTCTGGTATCAAAAGCGAAAGAGGAGATATTCCAAGGGAAAGGGCAATCTCTATGCTAACGGGGGTGAGAAGCAGCATGGTAGTAACGTTATCTAGAAACGCCGAAGATATTGCAGTAAAAGACATGAGTATGACGGCGAGAACTATCACATTTCCGCGGGCTAATTGATAGCATTTGTATGCAGTCCACTGGAATATACCGGTGTTTTTCAAGATGCCAACAATGATCATCATACCCATGAGGAGGAAAACCACATTCATGTCAATTGCTCGTATGGCGCTTTCGTAAGAAAGGATGTGATATTCGGGATTTATGGTCCCTATGGTGTAGCTTATAACCAGCATTGTTGCCGCACCGAGCATTGCAGCAAGGGTCCTGTGGAGCAACTCAAATGAAATCAATACATATGCAAGGATAAATACCACCGTGGCTATCCAAAATGCAGGCCCCAGGGTCCGCTTAATCTTCATATCTGCGCGGACCATGTATTCTTTACCGTTATGAGCAATATTAGCAGTGTCTATCTTAATTGTCGTCCTTTCGTAGCTAGGTTTGAATGCCTTTATTTCAATGTGTTTCCCCTTGATATCCTCATCAGCAGGAAGTAACACTTTAAACTGGTATGTACCGTCGGCTTCGCTTGTTATTCCTCCACCGCCATGCTCTTCATGACCACCATGGGATTCAGAAGTAACCAACTCAGCAGGTTTTCCGTCTACAAATACGCTTAAGCTTACATCTCCCACCCCAGTATTATGGGGATTCACAATCTTGCCATGCACATCGAGAATAACATGGGAGCCTGATTCTCGTTCATGTGCATTAATGTGATTCACTTGCGAGGCAAACGACTGGGCAAATGAAATCGGAATTAGACATAAGACAACGAGGATAAGAATCTTTAATTTCATAACAGTCCTCCAGATTAATAAAATAGATAGAGCATAGTAAGCATTACCACTAAAAAGAGAATTGTCATCCCTGCCCCAGCCTTTGCGTAATCCACTGTCCTGTATCCGCCTGGCCTCATAATGAGTGCGTTCACCTGGTGAGTTGGGAGTACAAAGGTATTTGAGGCAGAAAGTGCAACTACGAGGGCTGCCATACGGGGATCTGCTCCAGCCTTCACTGCCATACTAATTGCAAGTGGTACCAGAAGCACTGTTGCTCCCACGTTGGAGACCACGAGAGTGAAAAACGATGTCATAATACCGACTACGGCCAAAAATACTATGGGAGGAACAGTTCCCAAGGCATTCATAATCGTTGTTGCTATGTATTCAGCGGTCCCTGTCTTCTGAAATGCAAGTCCCAGTGGTATTAGTCCTCCAAGGAGAAATACTGTCATCCAGTCCACTGATTCATAGGCTTCATCTACACTCATAACCTTAGTCAAGATCATACCCAGAGCACCAGTTAGTAGGCAGATAGAAAGAGATATCTTCAATTCAGGATGGCCCAACTTGGTCACCACCGGATTCCAGAACATGACAAGGCCAAGGGCAACAAGCAGCCAAAAGACTGCAGTTTTGGCCTTTTCTGTCCGCATTATTTCTCCCTTGACCTCGGTGGTAAATGTAAAGGTCTGTTGACCCTTTAACCTGTGGAAGTACTCCCATCTTCCAAATAATAATATTGCATCTCCTGGCTTCAGTTTAATTTCAGCGATATTTTCCAAGGTACAGGTACCATCACTGCAAACTGCTACGGGATTCACCTGATAAGTCTTCCTAAAGTTTACCTCTGACAATGTCTTTCCCACAAGTTCTGATCTTGGAGTTACAATACCTTCAAGTATACCTGCATTGTTTGGTGATAAGTCCTCTGAGAAAACATCAAGGTCATCCTTTAATTTTAGACCAAGATCGTTTACAAAATTTTTAACTGCTGTTTCATTGCCTACAACAGCTATAACGTCTCCGGCCTTGAATTTTTCGCTACTTACAGGGGCAAAATTTTTACTCTTTTTTTGAGCATCATAGATAGCTACTACGGCAATTTTATACCTTGGCCTAAGATCTAATTCCCCTAATGTGCTCTCCCCTTTATATGTCTCAGGTACCTCAATTTCATAAATTCCAGTAATCTCTCTATAAGTATCTGCAATCATGTCTGGAATCAAACGGTTTTCAGACTCACCTGAAGTTTTGGGCAAAATGAATCTTCCAAACACTATGAAATATAAAATTGCACTAGTAACAAGGGCAATACCAATGGGTGTCTGGGTGAACAAGCCCAGGGTTTCAATGGGCTCTGGTGCTATTCCAAGTTGATTTGCCTGTTCGATAAGGTCATTCAAGAGAATGGTGGGGCTTGCACCAACAAGAGTGATAGTTCCACCAATAATAGCACAAAAGCCCATTGGCATGAGTATTCTAGAAACTGGGATGTTTACCTGCCTACTTATGCGGATAGCCGCCGGCATAAAGAGTGCGGCTGCACCAATATTTTGCATGAAGCTAGATATGAGCGCCACAGTTCCAGCAATAAGGGCCATAATTCTACTCTCTGCCTTGCCAGCAAATCTCAGGATAAATCTGGCCAATACGTTCATGCAGCCTGTTTTGTCTAACCCAGCCCCTATGATGATCACAGCAATAATAGAGACAACTGCGTTTGAACTAAGTCCGCTAATGGCCTCTTTGGGACTCACTAGTCCAAGCAGTGGTAATAGGACCATCATGATAATACCAACGACGTCGACTCTAACCCATTCGAAAACAAAAAGTAAAATGGCAAACCCTAACACTCCCATGACAATTATCATCTGAGTAGTCAACTGAGGGGCCTGACTAGACGCCGAATCTGAGCCTAGAGCCAAGCCAGATAGCGCAAACAAGTACATGAAGATGATTGAAAGACAACGAAATAACATTTTTGGCATCCTATTCCCTCCTCTTTTTAAGATTAAAAAATGCACAATGAATATGATTTCACAAACCCATTCTCATAGACCCATATTAGGTGAGTGTCAAGAGTTTCACAATGAAAAACCATTTTTTTATGTAAAAACAATAAGTTTTTACTGTAGATCAATTTAAAAGCTCAGTTACGTTTCAAAATGAAATTCAAATTTACCATTAAACCAGCGAAAATACCATCTCCTATGAAAATTTTAGCCCAAATTAGCAGAACAGACTAGCAAATCTCCCTTCCTATAGGGATGATGAGTAGGGGTTTAGGTGACTATGCTACAATCTGCACATGATCACCCAGTCTATTTCCAATTGTGCGCAAATTGCTCAACTATAAGCTAACTCGAAGCAAAGATATCTTTTTCTCAAAAATAGGCACTGAGAGGTATTTCAAGAGGTCCTAGTCACATAATCTGGGACAAAAAAAAGCCCACGAGTGTGGGCCCTACAAGATTAAGGGAAAACAGTTGATGACTTATCTCAAAATAAGGACTGAAGATTGTGCGTATTCAATTAACTTTCCCAACAAATCTCGAGAAAAAATCTTGGCAAAAAAGGATTGCTTACCCATCCAAAGGGCTACCATCCCCTCAGAAGTGGCCTGAGCAACATATTTTTCTATATCATTCTTCTCTATAAATGTAATCCATGCATGCATATTTTTATCAATATAATATTGCAAAATCTCGAGCATTTTTCTTTCTACATCGCCTTTGCCAACTACCCCCTTTTCCCCCATCAATCCTACAATCTTTAGTCCAGCCTCGTGGATGGTCACCATTTGATTTATGAGTTCCAAAGACTCTTGACTAACGTTTGTTTGATCCAAAAAGGAAATAATCTGCCTGGGTGTCGTGGTCTCCTTCACTACCAATACTGAACATTTGGCGTCTCTGGCAATTTTTTGAGGTAATCCCAGTACCCCTTCCCACTCACAACCTATACCCTTAGTGCAGCCTATAACTATCAAATCACTTTCAATCTCATTTGATTCTTTGAGGATAGCTTTAGCTGGATCACCCATACAGATCTTCAGAGTCAATTCTTTATGCCCTTTGGTGTGGAGTTCCAAACTTCCATTAGGGCCAACTTGAAAATGAAATTGTTTGGGCAAGGCATACGGACCTTCTCCTTCCCCTGCCATTTTATAAAAATTCTCCGTACAGGAAATAAGGGCCTTTTTACAGCTCTCCTCTGAATCTCCAGCCTTTTGAACCATGACTAAGGTCACGTCTGACCATGTATTGGAGCATAAACGGGCGAGATCCTGAATTATACCTAAACTATATGATTCCTTATCCAAGGCTCCTAATATTCGCATTTTATTCCTCCACGTCCTAATT
Source organism: Dissulfuribacter thermophilus (assembly GCF_001687335.1). NCBI lineage: Bacteria > Pseudomonadati > Thermodesulfobacteriota > Dissulfuribacteria > Dissulfuribacterales > Dissulfuribacteraceae > Dissulfuribacter > Dissulfuribacter thermophilus. Next base: position 200,057 of record NZ_MAGO01000002.1, read on the forward strand.
CTACTATTTACACAAAAGAATAGATACTGGGGTTAAACCTAATATCTCCGTGATTAGAGATTTGCGCGCCAAAAAACTGCAGGCCACAAATGCATAGTTGATCAAAAAATCTCCTACAGATTCAGGCGTCCCTGCAACAACATGGGTCCTCAATAAAGGGAGAGAGTAATCCTGAAATATCTTCTCGGCATCAACGAGCAAGCTACCAGCCTGCTCTTTTTCCAAAAAGGCTAGATTGTCACTCTCCTGGTATGAATAATGAATCAATTCAATGTCCATGGATGAGCCACTCAGTAGATTCTTCAATGTCGACGCAACCATTTCTGGATCGACCCCATCTCCAACCAACACCCCTACAGTTTTCGATAATGATAAATTCTTCACACACATTATCGAACAGGGCGATTTTGTATAACGATCTGACTTGATAAGATCGTAGAATTCCTCACTCTTTGAGGTTGGGAGATAGCCCTCAATATACAGATCATACATCGTGGTCTTAAGTTCCCTAACGACCTCTCTATCTCTATCACCAATCTTGATTTTTGGGGGCCCAGCAAAAGAACACTTTACCTTTTCAGTTTTTAAAAGCCTTGAAATAGTTGCTTTACCCGATTCGATCATTCCTGCTTCCCATGTCCTTCTAACCCAGCCTACCCCTGCTTGTTCTTTTCCATCCGGTTCCACCACGTGTAATATAAATGGCTCCAATTCCACGACAGAACTCAAATAATCCAAGTATCTCAAGGCAATACTTGAAGCGAGATTTTCGTCTAAATATATTAATGCTCTGGCCATTTGTTGTCTCCCTCACTTAGTGTTGAATTATTTTTTCTCCTTCAAATGCTCTACTGCCTTACCAACGATTTCTATAATCTCTCCTAATTTGAATGGCTTTGCCAAAAAGTCGAAAACGCCTTTTTTAAAAGACTCTTTAGCTGTTTCCATTGTAGCAAATCCTGTAATTACGATAACTTCAGTATCTGGCCATTGATTTTTCACCTCTTCAAGAAATTCCATTCCAGATACACCTTCCATTTTTAAATCAGTTATAACTATATCAAATCGTTGTTCCTTTATGCGTTCAAGAGCACTATTGCTATCAGTAAATGTTTCAACTACATATCCTTTTTTTTCTAGTGCTGGTTTTAAGCGTTTAGTAACTATTGGTTCATCGTCTAGTATCAATATAGAGATTGCCTTATCACTCATTTTTATCCTCCATTAATTCACGTATTTTTTCTGCAAAAATATCAATTTGATCATCATTGATCATCATTACGTCTAATTGCCGGGTATACCCTATTAGCAGTCCTAATAAATATAACCGGTTAATAATGCCTCTTTTATCCAATCTCTTTAGGCGTGCCACTACGAGATCGCCATGGGTTTCTACTCTAAAATCATAATGTTCAAGTACCTCACTAATCATCTTGGCCCTTCTTGACCGACGAGTTAAGTCGGTTACTCCACCAAAAAATCGAAAATATATATAATTTTCTGCAATATTTGAGGTAACATAACTATCAACCATAGTAAAATGATATCCGAGCCTCAGACTTAGATTTACATAATTTTTACTTATTACAGCAAGATTTTGTCCGATGGCCTTTGGGCTCATATGTTCTAGTGAAAATGTACGTGTAAGACTGGACATAAAACTGGAAACATCTACAGACATAGGCCCACTGTCCCAAGCCCCAGGGTGTCCAATGCCATCTAACAAGGCATTCATTGGAATTGACTGAATATCTCCACGATGAACCGACTCAGAGGATTCACCTAATTGCTTTAAGCCGCCTCCTATATCTATAATTATGAGATCGAGGGGAATATCCCATTCTAGTTTGCCTGAAAAGGTCTCAGGATCGTGACTGCCATAAAAATGAAGATCAACTATCGTTTCAACGGCCTTTTCATGAATAAAACGTGTAATATCATGAAATGTTTTACAAAATTCGGGTTTAAAATTTGAGTCAGTAGGTTCTGCTAGATGCAATGGTTCAATTTTTCTAAGAATCCTTCTAAGTAGCCTATACTCGTAAGTATCGCCTATTGGTTCATGGGACAGACTATAAAAATATAGTTCCTTTACTTTTCCCTTATAAATCTTCTTGTCTTCTGCATCCAAGGTGACGACCTCTCCAGGCCTCACAAGTCCGGTGATCCCTGACACATTAAATAACGCAGGTACACTATATTCTCTGCAGATAGTTGCGAGGTGTCCTGTCACTGACCCTACTTCAGTTATAATACCCGAGGCCTTTGGTACTATCTTGGCCATCCTCGGAGAGGCATAACGGGCAACTACTATAGCGCCTGTTGGACAGGCTTCAAAATTGTCATCCTGTGAGGCCACATATATAGTACCGACTGCTATACCTTCTTGAGCGGTAATGCCTTTGTCTTTTATTATGATTTCATATTTACTTTCTAAATCTCGTAGGTCTTTGGCCCTAGGCAATCTCTTTTTTGTTATACCCAAGGGCCTCGTTTGTAATATTACCAACTTGCCTTTCTTATCAATACAGAATTCAATATCCTGTGGTTTTTTAAAATATTTTTCTATTGATAAAGCTATATCTGCTATTTCTTTGACTTCTTTTGTAGACAATGTTGACACCATTTTTAAATCCTCTTCTACTTCCACCAGCTCTATTTCACCGCTTTTTGTGACTTCTTTTTTGTATTCCTTCCATGCAATCTCTACGCCAACTATTCTCTTTGAATCCCGGTCAACCCAAAAAATATCACCTGTTTCTTTTCCAGAAACCACCAACCCTCCGAGCCCCCAGCTAGCGCTTATGATCATGGTATCGCTGTCGGGTTCAGTTGGATTCAATGTATAAACAACTCCACTGACCTTAGATGGTATAAGTTGCTGACAACATACTGCCATCAAAATTTCATCCTCTTTGAAACCAATACGCCGCCTGTATTCCATAACCTTTGGATTAAAAGTACTAGCAATCACTTTCTTGTATGCATCAAGTATGCCAGTATCTTTGACCCCTACAATACTATCGTATAAGCCAGCAAATGAATGTTCACTGTCTTCGGCCCATGCACTACTTCTAACAACAAAAAGATTAGATTCATCAACCTTTTTCTTGAGGTCATTGATGGCCTCTTTTATTTCATGTTTTAATTCAGAAGGGATTTTACTTTTTTGTATTTCAGATTGAATCACACTACCTACCTGAGAACTGGAAACTTCACCTCTTTCCCATTTTTGGAGGGCATCTTTAATAAAGGGCAAAAGGCCAGCAGAGTTTAAAAAATCGACATATGCAAAGAATGTTATGGCGAATCCATGGGGAATGGCTAAGTCCAAATGTTTTTTGACTTCACACAGTGTTGCATTTTTACCACCAACAGAATCTTCGTCTCCTTTTGAAACATCATCATAAGACAATACATATTTTTCTATCCCTACATGATGGCCAGCGAGTATCTCCCTGAGATCAAATTCAATTTTTTGATACACATCAAAGAGCTGCTTATACTTTCCTGGAACCATTTCATTTAAGGCAAATATTAATTGTTGGACATTCGTTGAAATTTCATCAACAAACTGTTCAATGAACCGTTTATCAAAGATGTAATCACCGCCTAGTTTCTGATTGGCATCAGCAATTAAATCCAGGATGTGGTTATTTAAGGTGAGAATCTGCTGAAAGATGACAAATAGTTCTTTAAATGAGCGACCCTTTGAAGAGCCGCTCTTGTAAAAAAGTTCCTTGATTATTTTTTTTATATCAATCATTTATCACAACACAAGACAAATCCCTGCAAGATTACCATAATAGGCTACCCTGTAAGGGCTCGCAGAGTACCGAAGCCTCGAAGCGGTTAGGACCAAGATGGAAATTCTTTTACAAAGACTCCATGCCAAGATAGCATAGGTCATACTCTGCGAGACCTTACAATAAATCAATGTGCTCCTCCTTTTCCCTTAAACAATACCCCCATTAAAAGACCTGCAAATATGGCAATCACCACTGCGGCCACACCGTAAACTAGTGGATATTGAAAAGCAAACTTCGTTACTAAAGCGGGAAAGCCTACCTGTTTTAAGGTAAGTTCCTCTTGGGCACTATCCACTATCTCAGAGTCTCTTATGGCAAACACTTCAACTTTATAAGTCCCCTGTTTCATCTTAGGTGGCACTGGAATCACTGCTTGAAATTCCTTGTAACCATTTTGGGCAGTTGAATACGAAATAGAGCCTGGATATAACCCATAGGTGCCAGACTTTTCCTGAAGTTTTACGAATTCATTAAAAATGAAATCCTTATTTTCACTCTCAGGTTCTATAGTCATCATCCTCTCTAAATATTTATATCCTAAATTTAATGTGGGGTCGTCAATTTTTTTTGCCATTGCTGCAGAAGTAACCACCATAAACACTTCAGGGATATTGCCTAGGGTTACATCGCCAACATTCATCCACAACAGGCCGGCGATCTTTCCTTTTTTCTTTAGATGTAATTCTGTGTAGTGACCGCTGATGCGGACAACTGCCTCTGTATCTGCAGGGATTTCCCCAATGGCAATCACCTTAGTCCCATTGTAAAAGGCCCCAATATCAATGTGTTTAGGACGTAATTCTAAGGTCAGTGTCTGGGCCTTCACTTCTCCTGTTTTCAAACCAAAAACGACATAACTCACTAATATTAAAACAATAATATTAAGCATTCTATTTATATACATATTAGTGTCCTCCTTTCAAAGCAACCATAATATCAGGGGCTACTAACAGGCTATAAAGCATTTTTACGCATACCAATAAGACCAAAGAAGCTAATAGAATCTTGATTTGATCGGCCTTGAGACGTTTATTTATTATTGTGCCTATTTGAGCTCCTATTGTAGAACCCAGTAAGAGCAAAAGGGCCAAAACGAAATCAACAGTGTGATTTGCATATGCCTGCATAATCGTTACATCTACACATGTAAAAAGAATTTGAAATAAACTAGTTCCAACTACTACGTGCATGGGCATTCTGAGTAGATAGACCATTACAGGCACCATTATAAAACCACCACCAACACCCATTATAGCGGCAAGAATTCCCACAAAGGCTCCAAAGACTAGAGGTAACAAAATGGAAATCTCAATACCTGATTTCTCAAAATTTGTTTGAAACGGAAGACTATTTAGCATCTTAGCATATGTAGATTCTTTGCCTTTATCACTCTTAGTATGTTGAGAGGTTCCTTTAAGACCTTTAAGACTATCCATGAACATATAACCACCAACTCCACCGAGCATGAGGACATAAGTGATTTTAATGAGAAAATCAGCATTTCCCATGGCACGAAGAATCTTAATTATTTGGACTCCAACTGTACCGCCGACTATACCACCCACAAGCAAAAGGAGTCCCATTTTGACATCTACGTTCCCAAGACGCCAATGAGCTAGGGTACCCGAGGTGGAAGCACCTACTATCTGATTTGAATCAGAAGCAGCTGCAACAGTAGGAGGGATCCCAAACATGATTAAAAGTGGTGTCATCAAAAAACCCCCTCCTACCCCGAAAATTCCCGACAAAAGACCTACAAACCCCCCCAATCCGAATATCAATAGGATGTCAACGCTATTCCCGGCTATGGGAAGATACATGTGGAACATTTTGGCAAATACCTCCTATAATTTGTTTTTCATGCCCTTTCGGACACGCCTGTTAAAAAAACTGACAACGACATTTACAACTTAATTAAACTAAGAGGTGCAATATGAATGCCAGATACTGCGAGAAAAAAAGAGAAAGAGTGGGCTTTTTTTCTTTTTTAAAACAATAACTTACAAAATGAAGCCAAAAACACCAAGATGAGGAGCACCAATAGGAATTGTTTAAAATTGAGATCTATTTTAGGGCTACATGTTCCATTGTGAAATAGTGCACTTTACCAGAAATAGCAATTAACCTACTGAAATCGCTATTTTTAACAAGACAAACTGAATTCTCAACTTTTTCAAAATGAAACACATGCGAAAACAATCACTCCTTGATTCCAAATTTCTTCATTCTTCTCCAAAGAGTGGTTCTAGGTATATTTAAAATCTTACTAGCAAGCTTTTTATTAAATCCCGTTTTTCTCAACACCCTAATTATATGCAATTTTTCAACCTCTTCTAATGGAAGCAAAAGTCCATCGTCATCTAATAATTCCTCCACCTCCTTTCCCAGTAAATCTCCTGGCAGGTGTTCTCTTTTTATTTGAGATCCTTCAGCCAGCGCTACTGCTCGCTGAATTATATTTTCCAGCTCCCTGACATTTCCTGGAAAATCATATTTAAGCAAGATATTAAGGGCGTCCTGAGAGATATTCCGCACATTCTTTTTAAATCTTCTGGAATATTTATTAATGAAATGGGTGACTAGAAGGGGTATATCCTCCTTTCTATCAGCTAATCGCGGCAATTGAATATTGACGACGTTTAGCCTGTAAAACAAATCTTCTCTGAAAGTTCCTGCCTGAATCGCAGATTTTAAGTCCTTATTGGTTGCAGCGATTATCCGAACATCAAGATCTATGGGTTTGGTGCCACCAACCCTAAGAATCTGTCTTTCTTGGAGAACGTGCAAAAGTTTTACTTGCATTGACATTGGCATCTCGCCAATTTCATCCAAAAACACCGTTCCCCCATTTGCAGTCTCAAAGAGTCCCTTTTTTGTTGAAGTAGCCCCTGTAAAGGCCCCCTTTTCATAACCAAACAATTCACTGCTAATCAGCTCTTCGGTAAAACTAGCGCAATTAAAGTATACAAACGGTTTTCCCCGCCTTGGGCTCAACTTGTGAATGGCCTTTGCAACCATTTGTTTGCCCGTACCTGTTTCAGCTTGTAACAACACATTACAATTAACCAGTGCCACCTTTTTTATAAGGGCAAAGATTTCTTGCATTGCCGGCCCTGCTCCGACAAAGCCTTCAATCAGCGCTCCCCCTGAGTTTGCCAATCTAAGTTTTTTATTTTCTTCCCTTAGACGAACTTGATCTCTAGCCCTCTTTGCTATAAGGCAAATATCGTGTCGTTTCAATGGCTTAGTTAGATAATGAAATGCTCCAATCTTTGTAGCCTCCACTGCGGTATCAATGCTGGCATATCCGGTCACTATAATGGCTTCAGAGTCTGGATTAATGTGTTTTAGCCTTTTTAGTACTTCTAGACCGTCCATATCTGGAAGCTTCAGGTCAATAAAGACTATGGGAAACTGAGTCTCTTTTAATCGATTAAAAAAAGATGCAGCTCCAGGAAATGTCTCAACCTGAAACTTTTCCTTCTCCAGGAAACGTTTAATCATATCTCGAGCAGTTTTTTCATCGTCTATTATTGCCACTCTCATCCTTATTTGCTCCGCTGTTCTCTTTTTTGGGTACGGGTAAAAATATGGAAAAGGTGGTCCCTTCTCCTACCTTACTCTTGACCTCGATATGACCACCATGTTTCTTGATAATCCCATAGACTATGGACAATCCCAGACCGGTTCCTTCACCGACCTTCTTTGTGGTAAAGAACGGATCAAATATCTTATCAAGCATCTCTTCAGGAATGCCTTTCCCTGAATCAGTGACATCTATCCTAATATATCCTTTAGGCTCTTCCCTTGCATCAACGTAGATGATGCCACCAGATTCCTTCATGGATTGGATAGAATTAAGGAATAGATTCAAGAAGACTTGTTGAAGTTTATCCATATCTCCAAGGACTGGAGGTAGATTGTCAGGAATATCCGTTCCAAAATAAATCTGGTTAATTTTAAGTTCATTATCAATTAATTTTTCAGTATTGTCAATAATATCTCGAATCCTTAATTCTTTAATCAGTGACTCTTTTTCTCGTGAAAAGTCTAATAGATTCTTAACTATTTTACTTGCTCTTTCAGCCTGTTGCATAATATCCTTAATTATCTCTCGTGCTTCCTCAGGAGAAAGCTCTTCATATTCTTCATACAAATAGTCAGCTGAAAGAGAAATATTATTTAAAGGATTGTTAAGCTCATGGGCAATTCCCGATGAAAATGTACCAATGGCAGCCAATTTTTTTGCCTGTAGAACCTCTTCATACCTGGTATCCAATTCCTGCGCCATTTTATTAAAAGCTAGAATCAAATCTGAAACCTCGTCTCTAATCCTCGAGTCGTCTTTGATCGGTTCAAATCTATCTTCTAACAGGTCTTTTGTTGCCTTTTCTAATATCTTAAGTCGTTCTATAATTGGTTTGGTTTGAAATTGAATCAAGAATGCCATTATTAATCCAAGTATAGTAGGGATTAACATGAAGCTCCACAGAATATACTTTAATTCTTTATGAATTTTGACCCTAGTCCTATTTAATATTTTATTACAAAACTCTATAATTCTCTTACCATGTTTTCGCACTAAAGTTTGATTTAAGTGCCCATTTTTTTTATAATTAGTAAAAATATGTTCGTATCTATTCAATGAATTAAGAAAATCAATAAATTCTTCCTCATTTGTTAATTGAATTATATCATTTCTTTTAATTTCAATACCTTTTTTTAATCTAGATAAATATTCCATCAACTTATCCAGATTTTTCTCTCCTACTCTTAAAAATATATCTTTTTCATAACGTCTAATTTCTAAAGAATTATGTAAGATCCTATTGAAGAATTCGATCGTCTCTAATCTCTTTTCAAAAGACACTATTTCCCAATAAAATACGCCAAAAATAATGACGAAAAATGACAATATCATTATATTTAAAAAAATTATTTGTTTTTTTATGCTAAATTGAAAAATAGAATTCATTAATGGAGACCTCCGTTCACTCCATCCAAACAAGCAAAATTTATGCCGCAAAAATCAAACCTTAAATTACTATGTCAATAGCCTTTAATATATCAAACACCAACTTAATATATATATATTTATAGAAAATTATTCATACAATTAATTATGCCTTAAATATCAATTCCTACGAAAGAATCAATATTTTCATTCTGTTAGCATACTAAAACGTCTCTTAGTTCTCTTTTTCACTACAGTGATAATATTCAACTAATTTGACAACCATTCAAGCCAAAAATGATTTATTTTTAAAATAGTTAAAAAATCAAAACATAACAGTCTCCAATTTCGTTCCCATCTCGTTACATCTTTTGCTACACAATTGACCCACATGATTTACGCCCCTGATTCATACTCCCTCTATTTGTCATCGTATTAAATTACCAATCAAAACCAATTTAAGTAAGTGCCCAATTTAACAAGCAAAAAAATAAAGACCTTTTAATGTAATCTGATTGTATTTTCGTAAAAAGGTGCTAATTTAGCGCCATCTATGGCTATTCAATATCTTACATCTAAAGTCAGTAAACATCCTTCTATCCTTGTAATTGCCTCTTTTGCATTAATAGACATTATCGGCACGCTTCTTCTCCTATTGCCTTGGATGCACGTAAAAGACATTTCACCCCTTGACGCCATCTTTACTGCTACCTCAGCAGTATGCGTTACTGGTCTCACAGTTGTCAATACTGCTTCAGCCTTCACTCCCCTGGGCCAACTAGTAATCATGCTGCTCATGGAAATAGGTGGCCTTGGAGTAATGACGTTTTCGGTCCTGTTTGCCATAGCATTAAAAAGGGACATAGGATTTTCTTCACGATTTGTTGTTCAGGAAGGCTTTCTACATATGAGGGTCCCAAATATTAATAATGTAGTTAAGATGATCATATTTTATGCCCTGTGGGTGGAGATATTAACTACGTTGGCATTGACCGTATTTTTCTCAAAAAAATTTCCTGTAGAAGAGGCCTTTTTTTATGCCTGCTTTCACTCCGTGTCAGCCTTTTGTAATGCAGGTTTTTCGACATTTCCAACAGGACTAACTCCATTCAAGGAAAATTGGGGAGTCTGTCTCACCATAATGATCGCCATATTGCTTGGAAATTCTGGCTTTTCTGTGTTTTATGAATTAAAAGAAAAAATTTTAAAAAGAGAAAAGAGACCATTTTCTCTCCATTTAAAGCTCACTTTAATAGTTCATCTAGGGCTTATTATTTTCGGTACCGTAGCAATCCTGTTTACCGAAGCAAATGGGATATTAAAAGATTTCTCTCCATTAAACAAACTACTGGTGGCCTCATTTCACAGTGTAAGTGCCAGAACTGCAGGTTTTAATACCATTGCGATATCCGATCTCACAGAAGATAGCCTTTACATTCTAATAATACTCATGTTCATTGGGGCATGTCCTGGCTCGACCGGAGGTGGAATTAAAACCACAACCATTTCGCTCCTTTTCGTAGCTGCAATAAGTAGAATTAGAGGGTTTACCAAGGCTGTGGCATTTGAAAAGACAATCCCAGAAGAGGCAGTCCAAAAGGCCACTGCCCTCTTTATCCTTTCTATAGTTACGCTCTTCATAGCGCATGCTTTAATGATGTTTGCTGGTCCAAACTTACCATTTCGTGCGTCCCATAGCGAATTTTTAGCATATCTCTTTGAGACTGTGTCAGGACTTGGTACTGTCGGACTTTCTGTAGGCATTACAAATAATCTCGGAGATTTTGGTAAGATCATCATGATCTTAATTATGTTTATAGGACGTGTAGGACTCCTTTCCTTTGTTTCAGTCTTAACAATGGCGGGTAAGACCCCAAAATCGTATCACTATCCTTCAGAAAACATTATGATAGGGTAAAAGAGAATATGAAAAAGAGAAAATATGCCATAATAGGGCTGGGTAAATTTGGTTATTTCTTGGCAAAAGAACTCAGCCAAATGAATTCCGAAGTGCTATGCATTGATAAAAATGAGGCCATAGTGGAAGAAGTGAGCAACTTTGTCTCCCATGCAGTAGTAGCAGATGCTAGCAAAAGGGAAGTTATAGAGGACCTTGGCCTTCACGAAATGGAAAAGGTTGTGGTAGCAGTAGGAAGCCTAACTCAAAGTGTCCTCATCACCCTCTACCTAAGAGAAATGCAATGCAAATTCATACTTGCAAAGGCAAATGACGAAGATCATGCTACTGTGTTGAATCTGGTTGGAGCCCACGAAATCATTATTCCAGAAAGAAATTCCGCTCGAAAAGTGGCCCAGATGCTAACCACACCCAACATAGTAGACTTTCTTCCTATGATGCCTGAGTTTTGTGTAGCAGAGGTTAAAGCACCCAGCGCCTTTATAGGGCACACTCTGGGAGAACTACAGCTGAGAAGGAAATACAATATCTACGTCTTAGGTATAAAAAATGATCTTAATGGCAAAATAGAACTCATGCCTCCAGCTGAACACGTAGTCCGAGAGAATGAAATTTTGATCTTCATGGGAAAACGGGTAGATGCAGAAAAGATTTCATAATCCCAGAACTGCCAATATTAGAACCAACACCTGGAGTTTTTTGTGACGATAGCATAAGAGGTATGTGTTTTTCAGTTTTTTAGGGGCTACTCTTTCTTCGTAAGGAACTAGTCCGGCATTTTGATAAAGCAGGCCATGACCTTGAGAGGTCAGACCTCATTAAAGAGTCTCTATGAAGGAGCTTATTGTAGGGACATCGCCCCTTTTATCCCGGATTATGCAGCTCGAAAGCCTTGCCAAAGATGCGAGGCGGAGGGCACGAAAGGAGTACTCTGGTACTTCAAGTGCCCAACAACAAAGAGACCTCGGTAAAATTGCGAGCCCCTTACGGCTTCAAATGCCTGAAAATTTATCACGGATTGAACTTCACTTTTTGGATGAAGGCACAACGGGGAAAGATGCATGCTAACTATGCAATAATTATAAAAAATTACTTTCCTCAGGCATTTGAAGTGCTTAATCTGGGTTTATATGGCCTATCTTTCTCCAGTCTTTCCCAAGGAGTCTTGCACCAAATGCATCAATAGATGCAGGATCAGGACTTGCGGCAATAATATCAGGAGGCGGATTGAGTTCAGGCCCAGATAGGTGACTTTTAGCAAGCCCTCTTCGAGCATCGAGTATGGTGAAATCAGGAGATCTGTACTGATTGAGTTCCAATATAGCAGTGTGGATTTCTCTATGACAATAGGACTTTTTCCAATGTCCCTGTTCCTGGTAAAACTTTGGTGGCAAAACTCCAATCATATTTTTCATGGTAAGGGTGACCTCTGCAAGGGTGTGAGCCTTAAGCACTGGAACGGAGAGCACATAGGCTTCAAAAAGGACCTTTGGAAGCCATATCTCTTTGAATATCCTCTTATTCGGGTCTTTGAGATGAATCAAAGATTCGGTATTGAGGTCTACCAACTCTACTCCCAGGCGGCTTGCAAGGTCAGTATAGCCAAGATTTGAAAATACCTGCCATGTGTCCTTAAAGACAGATGCGCTCCCCTCTCCTATTATGATATGGGCCTTTGGGAAACTCAATTTCAATTGTTTTACTATCTCCTCAACTATGTCGGTTGGAGTCGTAATTGGAGGGGGAGCATCAGTCACAAGATTTGGTTTTATTAAAAAAATATCCTTCTTCCGAGCCTTAGAGACACTTTCAAGATAGTTTATACAGTTTTTAATGGCCTCTTTTAAAAAAATTCCTTTATTAATGCATACCTTTTCCATGGGGCAACCATAATCCCAAATTATGCACTTCAAAAGCCTAAGAAAAAGATTTTTCTGAATATTTCAATAGTTATCTGCAACTTATTTAGTAAGTTCCTTCACCCAAAAGGTGCTACTTAATTACGGCTTCTATATCTCAGGTATTTGAAGCCGCAAGGAGGTCGCAATTTTAACGTGAAAATACCCGTTGGGATAATTCGCCTGGTACATAATGCAATGCAATAACAGGTAGAAGGCAGAAGGGAGAAGGGAGAAGCAAGCCCTGCCTGTACAAAAGCCAGAGGCTGGAGGACAAGCTGTCATAAAAAGTTCAAGGTGCAAAGCTCTTTTCCTTTAACTCAACACTCAAGACTCAAAACTTTTATTCGGGGGTGACGAATTCGTTCGTCATGAAAGTTTGGGATAATGACCTAAGCATAATTGACATCTTCAAGTAGAGAACTTACATATTTACAAAAAAATTTGCTACTGTTGTTCTGAGTGAAATTATGTTTGGTACAGGGGAGCTTAAGGTCTTGGAAAAGGCTACTCAAATTGCAGAAGAGGTGACAACAGATCACTTTTCATTGTCCTCAAGAGACTGGGCGAGGTCCCCTTTTTTCGTTGACACAGTTAGCAGAACAAATAGATCAATTAATTGCCCCCAAAACGTATTTGCACACTTAGTTTATTTTGGAAAAGACCCTGGGAAAAAAAATTTTCCCAGAGAGCGAAATGGTTATTATAAAATTTTTGTTAATGACCCAAAAATAATTGATTGGCTTAAGAATAGACCGGGTTATGGATTGCTTCCACTACTTACTTATGTTATGACTCACGAACTGGTGCACATAGCCCGTTTTCTGAGGTTTCACTGTCATCCTTTGACCAATATCAAGGACAAAGAGGAAGAGGTGGTGCACGAGCTTACTTACAACATACTTAAGCCAGTAAAAATGGATGGGCTCTATCCCATCCTTGAATATTTTAACAACTCTGAAAGGAGGTTTAGCCATGCCAATTTATGAATATGAATGTGAATCTTGTGGAAAGGTAATTGAAAAATGGCAGAAAATTACAGAAAGTCCCCTCACTACCTGTGAATCTTGTGGGGGAAAACTTCACAAACTTATTTCTATGTCTACCTTTCATTTAAAGGGTAGCGGATGGTATGTTACCGACTACGCCAATAAATCTTCTGGCAGTAGCTATAAAAGCACGTCCAAGAGTGACTCCAAGGACTCCAATAATTCCTCATCATCATGTTCATCTTGTTCAGGATCGAAGGCCTAATTCAGGCCAATCTGTGACCAAAGGGGCAAACTAGCAAGAGGGCGTTAAGCCCTCTTTTTGGAGAATGGATTATGCTCATTGTAATGCAAAAAGATGCGTCTCAGGAACAGGTAGATAAGGTTGTCTCGATTATTCGCGCCAATGGCTGGGATGCCAAACCAATACCCGGTGGGGAACGCACAGCAATTGGAGTGCTTAGAAACGACAGACCTGTAGATCCAGGACTATTCTTGGATCTACCTGGAGTAAAAGAAGCCATTCCTGTTTCTAAGCCGTATAAACTCGTTAGCAGAGAGATGCACCCAGACAATACCCAGATCCCCTTTGGGAATGGGGACGTGGTAATCGGAAACGGCCGCCTTCACCTAATCGCAGGCCCATGTGCTATAGAATCTGAATCACAAGCAATCAAGACTGCGATAAAGGTAAAAGAAGCTGGTGCGACCTTCTTTAGAGGTGGTGCATTTAAGCCAAGAACATCTCCTTACTCCTTTCAAGGTCTTGGAGAAGAGGGCCTAAAGATACTAAAAAAAGTAAAAGATGAGACCGGTCTATTCATTGTAACAGAGGCCATAGATGTAGACACAGTGGACCTTGTTGAAGAATACGCAGATGTCATACAGATTGGTACCCGCAACATGCAAAACTATGCACTCCTTAGAAGGGCCGGTAGGGCAAAGAAACCCGTGCTATTGAAGAGGGGAATGTGGGCGACGGTAGATGAATTCTTGATGGCGGCTGAATATATAATGAGTGAAGGCAATGATGCCGTAATTCTCTGTGAAAGAGGTATTAGGACCTTTACAAAACACTCTAGAAACACCCTTGACCTAAATGCCATCCCATTTTTGCAAAGAGAAACCCATTTACCCATATGTGTGGACCCAAGTCATGCTGCTGGCAGAAGATACCAGGTTACTCCACTTGCAAAGGCTGCATCTGTAATGAATATTGATGCCTTACTCATAGAAGTGCACATACAACCTGAAATGGCTCTATCCGATGGCCCTCAGTCTTTAACACCTGAAGAATTTGCAACTCTTTGCAAGGAACTTAGAGATATGCAAATTCCAGTGGGCACTGGCTAAAAAAATTTTATGCCATGTGAGTTCTCCTTAAAGAAGTGGTTGAAGTGCCGTCAATTTCATGGTATGAAAAATCCGGATTGCAATTGGGCGGCGTAGCCAAGTGGCTAAGGCGACGGTCTGCAAAACCGTTATTCCCCGGTTCGAATCCGGGCGCCGCCTCCACAATTATCTACCTCCCGCAAATCTTTTCTCCACAGTAAGGAAAACACCATGAAGATACTAATCATTGGAGCAGGAGCTGTAGGAGGGCATCTTTGTAGCCAGCTCTCAAGCGAAGGGCATGAAGTTACTCTCATAGATAAGGACGCTTCACGACTTAGAAAGATCGAAAACGAACTCAACATTATGACCATTGAGGGAAACGGCGCCTCAGCAGAGGTCCTTGAAGAGGCTGGGGTAAAGAAGGCCGATTTATTTATAGCCGTTACCAATATTGATGAAGTCAACCTCATAGCCTGTATCCTTGCCAAGGAATACGGAGTGGTCAGGAAGGTGGCAAGGGTCAGGAATGAGGAATATCTCTCCACTTCCTCTCCCCTCAATCAATCAAATCTAGGGCTGGATCTCCTCATAAACCCTGATCATGCAATGGCAGAAGAGATTCTTCGTATATGTTCTCATTTAGAGGCCTTTGAGGCAGTAGAGCTTGCTAGGGGAGATGTTACACTCATTGGTTATGAAATAAAGGATAAGAGTCCATTGTGTGGCATAACACTCATGGATCTCAGAGAACTTAAGGGACTCTATGATTTTGTGATACCAGCTATTGTTCGCCATGATGAAACCATAGTGCCAAGGGGCGAAGATGAAATAAAACCAGGTGATAAAATATACTTCATAGTTAAAAAGCAAGACATCCCCAAAATTGAGGAGCTCATTGGAGTAAAAAGCCGTGCCCCAAATAAAGTTTTTGTCATAGGGGGCGGACAGGTAGGCATAAGGGTGGCGAGAAACTTGGAAAAACAAGATGTACAGGTCTATCTCGTAGACGAAGATCCCATCAGATGCGAGTTCCTTGCTGAAAAACTAGACAAAACCATTGTATTAAATGTTGATGGTCTTGATAGCCATGAACTTATTACAGAGGGCATTGATACATGTGACCTTGTAATAGCAGTAACAGATGAGGATACAACAAACATTCTAGCCAGCCTCCTAGCCAAACATCTAGGGGCCAAAAAGTGTATCACGAGAATAAGTAGGCCAGACTTTATTCCACTTTTAGGCAAACTTGGTATTGATGTCCCATTGAGCTCAAGGCTTGTGGCCGCAAACATGATTCTTAGATTCGTTAGACGTGGGACTATCTTAAGTGCTGCTACCCTCCTAGGGAGTAATGCAGAAGTGCTTGAGTTCATAGTATCTAAAATGTGGCCATACTTAGGACTGCCATTAAAGGATATCCCCTTTCCCAAGGGTGCAAACGTCGGGGCAATAGTTAGAGAAGGCCATGCCGAAATCCCAACAGGTGCCTCTGTCATCAGACCAGATGACAAGCTCATTATTTTCACTTTAAAGAATGTTGCCCCAAAGTTAGAAAGGCTTTTTGCAGGATAATCTCTATATCCCATGAAGACTGGAACAATATTGGCGATTCTAGGATGGTTGCTCTTTTTCCTTGGAGTCATTCTCCTTATCCCGCTCATTATCAGTCTGGTTTACGACGATGGATCATGGACTGCTTTTCTGTGGTCTTCCCTAATTGGAATAACTATAGGAGGAGCCTTTGCCTATATCTTTAGAGCCGAGAAAGAAATAAATCACAGGGAAGGCTTTGCCATTGTTGGACTAAGCTGGATACTGGCAGCAGGACTCGGTGCGTTACCATACGTTTTTTCCGGGAAAATTCCTAATTTCATTGACGCCTATTTTGAGGCAATGAGTGGCTTTACCACCACTGGCTCCACAATATTAAAAGAAGTTGAAGTCCTGTCAAAAAGCCTTCTTTTCTGGCGGGCCCTCACCCATTGGCTAGGTGGAATGGGGATAATAATACTTTCCCTTGCCATACTGCCGATATTGGGCGTAGGTGGAATGCAGCTTTTTAAGGCTGAAATGCCCGGCCCAACTAAGGACAAACTCGCCCCAAGAATTCAGGATACAGCGCGTATCCTTTGGGGAGTGTATTTGTTGCTCACTCTATTGGAAATATTCTTTTTAATGCTCTCAGGTATGGATCTTTTCGATGCAACCTGTCATGCCTTTGCCACGCTAGCCACCGGAGGTTTTTCTACAAAGACTGCCAGTGTTGGCGGATATGAGAGTGCAACCATCGACACAATAATAATTATTTTTATGATCCTAGCTGGTATGAATTTCACTCTCCATTACCGAATCCTTCAGGGCAAAATAATAAAATCCATTAAAGGAGAAGAACTTAAGCTCTATCTAGGTGTCGGCTTCGGTGCCACAGTCTTTATTATGTTGTCTAATTGGTGGAATGGGATATATGGAGATATGTTAGAAAATTTGCGCTATTCAGCATTTCAGACCTGGTCCATTCTCACAACTACAGGATTTGGAACAGCAGATTTTGATCAATGGGCCCCTTCCGCGAAAACGATCCTGGTGACGCTGATGTTCCTTGGTGGCATGGCTGGATCAACTGGAGGCGGCATAAAACACGTCCGCGCCCTAATTTTTCTCAAGTTTACCAAGGTTCAGATAAAAAAACTCATCCATCCCATGTCAGTTGAAGCGATAAAACTCGATGGGAAAAAAATCCCCCAAGACGTTGTCCAATCTATACTTGGTTTCCTCTCTCTATATATGGTTGTTGGCATTGTGGCCACAGTCGTGGTAACATTTTCAGGGATTGACCTGGTTACAGGGTGTACATCTGTAATTGCGACTCTAAATAATATCGGACCAGGACTGGCTGGAGTTGGTCCAGCCAAAAATTTTGCAGATCTTCCATATCCTGCTAAAGTAGTACTTACCTTCTGTATGGTTGCAGGAAGGCTTGAACTATATACTATTGCTCTACTATTTGTCCCAGAATACTGGAGAGATGCAAGGCCGCCCAAGACCAGATGGAGTAGATAAAGTGAAAAGATATTTTCCATACATCATATTTATTTTATCAATTTTGTTTATATTTGTGGGAATTTTCACTGGTGAGGCCTCATCCATATACAAGAAGGCTATTGCCATCTGCCTAAGCTGTATTGGTATAGGCTGAAATCCATATTACCAACATATAATAATTACAACATATTAATTAGTTAAACTATCATGACGACGGAATTAGTCATCCGCGTGGATGAAAATAGATATAGGGAGAAGGAAGAAGCTTTTTAAAAGTGTTGAGTTTTGAGTGTTAAGTTTTGAGTTGAAGGAAGAAAACTTTGAACCATTAACTTTTTATAATGTCTTCGCCCATTGGCCTCTGGCTTTGGTACACGCAGGGCTTGCTTCTTCCTTCTACCTTCTGCCTGTTATATTAGGCGCATTACCCAAACAGATATTTTCACTTGAAAGGATAAGGTTCTCTTAAATGATTGAACGTGCAAGAAGAATAACACAGCACGTCTTTGCGGTTTTAATAAACTCCCATTTTTATGTAACAGGAAGCAGTCCTATTTATATGGGAAAGATAAAATATACCTGCTTCCCAGTACTAAACTGTTATTCATGCCCCCTGGCTGTTACAGCATGCCCCATAGGTGCCATTCAAAGCACGCTTTCGACACTACGCCCCCTTCTTCGTGCAGGCCTCATACCTCATATCGGTCTATATGTCCTTGGTTCCATTGGACTTGTAGCCTCGATTGTTGGCAGAATGCCCTGCGGATGGTTTTGCCCTTTTGGATTATTTCAAGAATACCTCTATAAGATTAAGACCAAAAAGTTCAGACTCCCTTGCTGGATGGGTTACATTAAGTATGTGGTCTTATTAGTATTTGTAGTGCTCATGCCCATGTTACTCGTAGACCCTCTCGGATTTGGGGAAACGAGTTTTTGTAAGTATATCTGTCCCGCAGGGACATTGGAGGCTGGACTCCCCCTACTCGCCCTAAAGCCAGGATTAAGACAGCTAGCCGGCCTATTATTTAGTTGGAAGCTTTTAATCCTAATTTCAATAATCATATGGGCTATTTTTGTTTCTAGACCATTTTGTAGGACAATTTGCCCCCTTGGAGCAATTCTAGGTCTTTTTAATAAAGTAAGTCTGATTAAACTAAAATATGATCCTGATACATGTGTTGAATGTGGAGCATGTAAGACTATCTGTCCTACTGGTGTGTCCTTTTTCGATGGTACCCATTCACCTAATTCTCCATCTTGTATTCGCTGTTTCAGGTGCTATTCTATCTGCCCGGTGTGTGCTATTAGCATTACAACAGAAAACGGCAGGAAGGTAATTCAGCAATGTACACCAAAGAAAAGTGCATCTTAGCCACCAAAAACCAGGGGAAAATAAGGGAATTTCATGAACTTTTTAAGGATCTTGGCATAGAATCTCTGTCTTTATTAGATGTCGAGAATCCGCCGTCTGTGGTAGAAGATGGAAGTACATTTTTTGAGAACGCCTTTAAAAAGGCAAAAACCATTTCAGAACATTTTGGAATCATTGCCATATCAGACGATTCAGGCCTGGAAGTGGATGCCCTAAATGGAAGGCCAGGAATATATTCAGCCCGTTACGCCGGTGAAAATGCCACTGATGAAGAGAACAATAAAAAACTTCTGAATGAATTAAAAGGTGTAGCTCTAGAGGATAGGACCGCGCGATTTAGATGTGTAATGGTGGCCTATAGGCCTGACGGAAAATGGGTTAAGGCTGAAGGTACGCTTGAAGGACTCATATCTATTGAACCTAGAGGGGACCAGGGTTTCGGGTATGACCCAGTATTTTTATTGCCTGAACTTGGTAAAACTCTGGCTGAAATAGCAATTGAAGAAAAAAACAAGATCAGTCACAGGGCCAAGGCACTACTTGCGCTCCATGAAAAGCTTCCAGAACTGTTATGATAAAGGAAAAATCAGGCATCTATAAAGGAAGGATCCCTAAATACACCAAAGAGACCTTTGACCACTACTAGCAATCTGCTGACAACATATGGCTTAATAGTAGAAACTTTTAACGCTTGTACATAAAAAACCGCATGAAATAATAGAAAATTCTATGATAGAAGAGGAGAATAAAAAATGACACAAGATGAATACAAACACTTAGAACCTTCAAAGTGTACCCTTTATAGTGGTGGACTCAAGGGAGCAGAAGCAGAATTTGGTAAGAATGCTGAGGCATGGGGGGTAAATGAAGTAAACTTCTCGTACAAAGGTCACCAGATGGAACGAGTTAAGGACGTACGAGTCCTATCGGAAGAAGAATTGAAGCAGGGTGACATTAGTATGACGATAGTTTCCAAACGCCTCGGCAGAAATTTTTCAGAAGCAGAACGCATCCGCAGAGTAATTCAATGTATATTTCACATGGTAAATAACGGTCATCAAATCTTTGCCATAGGCTGGATAAATGAAGATGGCACTGTAAAAGGTGGCACTGGTTGGGCAGTAGAACTTGGCAAATTCTTCAACAGGCCTGTCCACGTCTTTGATCAGGACAGAGAAAAGTGGTTTACCTGGAAAGGTGGTGTATGGGTCGAAGACACTCCTAGAATCCAGTATGAAACATTTGTTGGAACAGGTACGAGAAATCTTACCGATGCAGGGTATAAAGCCATTAAGGAACTTTTTGAAAGAAGCTTTGGTTAATTTCTCTAAACATGATTATAGGACACGGGGGCGACATATATTCAGCAGCACGCAAGCTTGGATGTGTTCCATCTGAGATCATTGATTTTAGTAGCAATGTTGCCCCTCTACCACTAAAACAAGATTTCTTACTATTCCTTGAGGAAAACATAGATACGATAAGGGTTCTTCCTGAGCCCGACAGCCTTGGTTTGAGACTGAAACTTGGGGCCAGATACGGTTTAAGCTCAGAAT
The DNA here is from genome assembly GCF_001687335.1 of Dissulfuribacter thermophilus. Lineage (NCBI taxonomy): Bacteria > Pseudomonadati > Thermodesulfobacteriota > Dissulfuribacteria > Dissulfuribacterales > Dissulfuribacteraceae > Dissulfuribacter > Dissulfuribacter thermophilus. Next base: position 220,933 of record NZ_MAGO01000002.1, read on the forward strand.
CATTTCTTGTAGGAAACGGGACCACTGAATGGATCTTCGACATCCCTTTGGTCTTTGACTACCCAAGGGTAGTCATACCTATACCCACATACTCTGACTATGAAGATGCATCTAAATTAGCAGAAAAAGAAGTCAGATTTATTGGTCCATTCGTTGACGACCCTGAAAATGCTGTCCAAAAGATATTAGAGACCCTAGAAAACATAGTACGCCCAGGGGATATCGTCTTCATCTGTAACCCAAATAATCCTACAGGTCACTTTTTTCAACCAAAAGATCTCATTGAGCTAATCAGAAACAAACAACAGAGTCTGTGGATCATAGATGAATCCTATGTGCCCTTTGTGGATGAAGATGAAAAGGCATCTGTCCTCTACCACAACCTTCCTGAAAACTGCCTTGTTCTACGGTCGTTTTCAAAAATTTATGGGATACCTGGACTCAGGCTTGGTTTCATCGTTGGGCAGAAAAACACTATCCAATTTATTAAAAGGAGGCAAAGACCCTGGTCTGTGGGGAGGATGGCTCAGATCGCCGGAGAGTACCTGATTCAGAAACTTGATTGGGAGGTTGAAACAAGAGACTATTTGAAAAAAGAAAAGAATGTACTAGTTAATGCCCTAGACGAAATCCCATTTTTACATCCAATATCCAGCCACACACATTTCTTTTTAGTCGAGGTCAATTATCCCATGACTTGTGAAGACCTTTATGAGAAACTCCTAGCCCATAAGATCTTGATTCGAATGTGTAAAAATTTTAGGGGGCTAGAAAATAGAGAGTTTGTGAGAATTAGTCCCAGATCCCACGAAGAAAATCAAACCCTCTTAGATGCCATTAAAAAAATATAGGAACAAAATGACACTCATTTTAAAAAAGCTATAATTAACTTAATGTTAGCGAACGGATGGATAATTTGGGATAATTATTATCCCAGATTATGCACTTCAAATGCCTGAAGAAAGTAATTTCTATGAATTATTGCGTAGTGAGCATGCATCTTTTCCCGTTGTGCCTTCACTCAAAAGGTGAAGTTCAATCCGAGATAAATCCTCAGGCATTTGAAGCCGCAAGGGGTCCGCAATTTTACCGAGGTCTCTTTGTTGTCGGGCACTTGAAGTACCAAAGTACTCCTTGCGTGCCCTCCGCCTCGCATCTTCGGCAAGGCTTTCGAGTTGCATAATCCGGGATTATACATTGAATCTAAAATGCATTATGTCCCCATCACTTACCACGTAATCCCTGCCCTCAAGACGAACCTTGCCAGCAGTCTTGCAGGCTGTATATGAACCAAGTTCAATCAAGTCGTCATAGGCAACAACTTCGGCTCGAATGAAGCCGCGTTCTATATCGGAATGTATCACTCCTGCTGCCTTAAGGGCTGTTGTTCCCTTTTTGATGGTCCATGCACGCACCTCATCCTTGCCCACTGTGAAAAAACTAATTAGCCCCAAGAGGTTATAGGATTCCCGAATGAGCATATGCATGGCAGGCTCATCAATACCCATCTCTTCTCGGAAGGCCTCCTGCTCTTCTTCTGAAAGCTCTAGAATCTCCATTTCCACTGCCCCTTTAATATTCACAACTGGAACATCCTTTGGGGGATTAAAATCGAAATTTTTTCCATCATCTCCTTGGTTTAAACAGACAATCATGGGTTTACTCGACAAAAAGGAATAGCCGCGAAGCTTTGGTGAGGTACTGATCTCAGGGTCTTGCCTTAGAGGGATTCCAGACTCCAATAATTCTTTTGCCTTTTTCAAGAGTTCAAACTCTTGGGGATCATATTTTCTCCCCTTCTTCGCCTCCTGTCTCATACGTTCAAGACGCTTTTCAACTATGATAAAATCAGCGAAAATGATCTCCTCTTCCAGAGAATCAAAGTCCTCTTGAGGATTGGGAGGAGTACCTGCCCACTCAAAACAGCGGACTACGTGTAAAAGGGCATCAACTGGACGTAGATGCCTCAAAAGTTCATCAAGCCCCTTGCTTTCACCTTCCTTTGCCTTTAGCGCCCCTGCCACGTCAACATATTGTACCTGTGCATGCGTGGTCTTTTGGGGTTGATACATTTCACTAAGAATATCAAGGCGTTTATCTGGAACTGGTACCAATCTAATGTTGGCATCCTGCCCCTTACCAGGTATTGAGCCTCCTCCTGAAAGATTCGCTGCCACTCCTGTAAGGCAGTTGAAAACCACAGTCTTACCTGAAGCGGGAAGTCCAATAATACCAATCTTCATATCTATATCACCTCAACTAACCATATATTTTTATTAACCATCCGTTCGCTTTGCTCAATGGACGCAAATAATATAATCTTCTGGTGAACAAACCAGAGAACAAAAAGCAAGCGCAAACTTGACTCAAAATTTAATATACCAGGATAAATACAGGCATCCAAATATTCTCTGGCACAAAAGAACGCCAGGAAATAGTATTTAAATACCTGTCTGTGTGCAGATCTAGCCGATTTAAAATAAAAATTCCCGTACTATCTAGGCATCTTTACCGCATGGGCTACTGTCTCCTGATACCTTTTCCACTGCGTGTTTTAATACAGGGAGTATGGCCAGAAGGGATTCCCGAACTGCTCTTACACTCCCTGGAAGATTTACAATAAGAGTTTTTCCCCTAATCCCAGAAACAGCTCGAGATAGTGCTGCATATGGAGTAGATTTTAGGCCCTCAAGTCTCATTAGTTCCGGTATCCCAGGCACTTCACGTTCTATAACCCGTTTTGTAGCCTCTGGGGTAACATCTCGTGGATAAAGGCCAGTGCCGCCTGTTGTCAGTATTAAATCAAGAGACAGTTCATCTGAAAATCTCACCAGAGCATTGACAATCATGTCCTCATCATCAGGAATCACTTCCTTAGCCTCAACAGAGTAGCCCCCCTCCTCTGTCAAGATCTTATATATTTCAGGGCCACTTTTATCTACCCTTTCGCCTCGAAAGGCAGAATCACTCAAGGTGATGATCCCAACCCTTATCAAGCGGTCTGATGGTAGCATTAGTCCTCAGTCTCTTCTTTTGCCTGCTGAATTACCTTTTCAGCAATATTTGGGGGCACTTCGTCATAGTGTGAAAACTCCATCTGGAAGGTACCGCGTCCCTGGGTCATTGAGTTTAAATCCAACACATAACGCTGCACTTCTGCCAAAGGCACCAGGGCCTGAACTACTTGCATCCCAGCACCTGCGGGCTCCATTCCCATGACCTTGCCGCGCCTCGAATTTAGATCTCCAATTACATCGCCTACATTTTCATCCGGCACATAAATAGTAAGTTTATAAATTGGCTCGAGCAAAACGGGCTTTGCCTCAAGAACACCCTTTTTAAAACACTGTATGGCTGCAATCTTAAAGGCCATTTCAGAAGAATCTACTTCATGGCTCTTTCCATCATAAAATCTCACCTTGACGTCCACTACTGGGAAACCGGCCAGTGGGCCAGACTGCATGGCCTCTTGTATCCCCTTTTCAACTGCTGGGACAAAATTTCTGGGGACATTCATTCCAACTAGAGCCTCTTCGAACTCAAAGCCCTCTCCACGTTTCAATGGAGAAATGTCAAAGTGGACCTCAGCAAATTGACCTGCTCCACCGGTCTGTTTCTTGTGCCTGTAAATTACCCCCTTCTTTACTGCCTTGATTGTCTCCCTATAGGGTATCTTGGGAAGTGTGAGATCCACATTGACCCCAAATTTTTCCTTCATCTTTGAAATTGTGGCATCTATATGAATTTGTCCATTTCCAGAGATCAAAAGTTCGTTGGTCTGCTGATCTCTCATGACCACTAACGTTGGGTCTTCTTCCTTTAATCGAGATAGCGCCTGGTTGATCTTTTCTTCATCTCCTCTACTCTTAGGTTTCAGAGCATAAGTAAGAACAGGAGTAGGCAGTTCCACAAAGTCATACTGTATAGGTTCCTGTGGAGAACAAAGAGTGTCTCCTGTTGCAACCTCTTTCAACTTCTGAATTGCCACGATCATGCCAGGACCTGCTTCATCTACGGACTTCTGTTCCTTACCTTCAAGCACAAAGATCTGGCTATAACGTTCCTGGGAATCTTTATTGGGATTGTATACTGCTCCATCAGGGGTGAGAGTCCCTGAAAAAATCCTCAATATAGAGAGCCTGCCAGCATATGGATCTATCATGGTCTTGAAGACTAGGCCAGAAAATGGGGCATCAGGTGATGGCTCTCTAGTTTCTTCCTCTTTTGTCTTTGGATTTTTCCCTATGACTTCTCCTCTATCCACGGGAGAAGGCAGCAGTCCTACTATAAGATCCAATAAGGTGGAAACACCAATTGTTTCAAGGGCAGAGCCAGGTATCGCTGGCACGAATCTAACTCCCTGTACACCGCTCTTTAGCCCCCTTAGTACCTCTTCCTGGGTGAGTTCTCCTCCTTCAAGAAACTTTTCAAGCAGCTCGTCTTCAGACTCTGCAGCAAATTCAATGAGATTGTTCCTGAGGGCCTCTGCTTCCTCTGCTAAATCTTCCGGGATATCACCACCAACGCCCTTCATTTTTACGAGGTCTACTAGTCCCTTAAAAGACGCCTCTTTTCCAATTGGTATTGCCAATGGAACGACCCTTACACCAAGGGCCTCACCAATTGCATCAATGGCCTTTTTATAATCCGCCCTCTCTTTATCCATCTTATTCACGAATAAAAGGACGGGTATTCCTGCCTCTTTAATCATAGACCAAACCTTGAGAGTCTGGGGTTTTACTGGATCAACGGCATCAACTACAAAAATAACACTATCTGCAACCCTTAGGGCGATCTTTGCCTCTGCTATGAAATTATCTTCTCCTGGAGTGTCCATAAGGAAAACCGAATTCTTTTGCCACTTGAGATTATGAAAGGCAGTGGATATAGTAATGCCGCGTTTTTGTTCTTCTGGTTCAAAATCAAGACAAGAAGTCTTGTCATCCACTTTCCCCAGCCTCTTGGTTGCTTTGGCAGTAAAGAGCATGGCCTCTGCTAACGAGGTCTTGCCGCTGCCGTTTTGTGATACAATGGCGATGTTTCTTACCTTGGTGCAGTCCATGGCGCATATCTCCCTTCCCTAAGACTTGGTTGCTCAAGATTCAACATATTAGGGCCTTTTAAAAGCGTCAAGTGGATTATCATCTCTATTTTGTTGCCATTTTGGGTCTCTTTATATCGAATTATTGAATCATCTGATAATCTCATTCATTCTTAATGCCTCAACATTATGGGCAGGACTTGGGAATAATGTCACTATAGCCATTGTATGTTGGAAAACTTTCATTAATCTCAAACATTAATGGCTATTTTCCAATCATGAACCCAACTTTGCAATTGAGGAGAAAAATTTGGCTTAATTGGTCTTATAACACCTATCATAGGCCACCCCCCTCTCGCCTGCAGCAATGAAGACTCCACCATCCGGTGTAATGGCTAGCCGCCTTCTGTCGTAGCAGTAATTGGTGTTGATCTGGCCAACTAACTCTGGCTCATCCCCTGACAAATCAAATATAACGCAACGATTTTGAGAAAAAGGCGCTACCATTCGGCTGGAGGCAGGAACGAATGGGCTAAAATCTTTCATAAAAATTGCAAGGCGGCTCTTGGGCTCAACCTTTACCAGACTGTAAAGGCCATCAAAGAAAAACCTTCGAGGAAGCATAAGACCCTCATCTGAGACAGAAACTTCGTAGATCACAGTCCTTTCTGTAAGCTCATCCAGCTGAGCATCTTTTCCCTTTAAAGAATAGCCCTTAGCCTCTGAGTCCACAGACATTGGGGATGGGTACCAGAGGGGGCCTTTGCACTGAATAAATAGAGAATCGCCTGCCATTACCGCCTCTAGTCCCCCACAGTTCGAAGGCCAGTGGTCAAGGACCACTGTATCCAAAAGGCTTATCGTTGAATCACTTACTTCTAGTAGATTGACCCTTACGGCAAAATCCCCTGTGTCTGTCCTAAAATCCTCCACAGTAACGAGTCTACCTTTATCGTCTAGGGCTACGGGCTTTCCAGGAACAGTAATAAACGGAAAACCTGTCTCTGTCTTTTTCTCTAGATCAGAAAAATTCACGATCTTTACTGCATAAAAAGGGAGGTCATTCCATACCAGAACATCTTTTGAGTCAGGGGTATAACAATAAAACGGAATGACTGCTAGCTCTCCTGAAAAAAGCGGATCATACATGGAACAGCCTGGGATAGAGGCAATCTCGTCTTTCTTTTCAAGCTCAAATGGTCCTCTAAGCCCTGCTCCTTCGCTATATACGATAAATCTAAACGGAAAGAGATTATAAAAAAGGACTGAACGTCCATTTCCTGCAATTATAGCATTACTAAAACCTGTAGGGATGGGAATGTCCTCAAGGATCGACTCGTCTGCTTTTCCAGTCTCAATGAGACTCCGTGTGTCAAAGACATAGAGTCGGTACACAGTTTCACCAGTAACAGAGACTCCAACAAGCCTTCCTTCTCGGGAACTTTCAAGCATATCCACTGCGGTGACAAGAGGTATCCGCGAAAAAGTGCCTATGTCTCCATCGCCGGGCTTGAAAGTGACGAGCTCTCTTGGTGAAAACGCCGCAAGATATGCCCCCTGATCAAACCAGAACGTCCGCTCTGCCCTGAAAGGAAGAGCAGCATGTCCTAGATCCTCGAGGCCATCTTTATCAATGCCAATTGCCTGCACCCAGTGCCCTGCCCCAGCCTGCCATGTCTCAAGTGGAAAGGCCAATATGCCCTGATTCCAGTCAAGATTCAAAGCTCTTTCGTCATAAAGGGCCTCAGAGTATGAACTCTGTACAACACCATCAAAGGGAGTGATTCTTGAAACCAAACGTGGTTTTTCAGGGTTGCTTACATCAAAAAGGCCAATCGAAACAAGGCTCGCCCTCATGGCATTGGAATCAATATCCATATATCCTGCTGCCAACAGACGGTCTTCATGAAAAAAGAGTTTTTCAGACCACCCTGGAACCTCAAGTTCGCCCACTATTTTCGGTTCTTCTGGCATGGAAAGATCTATTACCCATAGAGGGTCCTTTCTCTCATACGTGACGACATAAGCCCTGTCAGCAGAAAAGACCGTAGCGTATAGCTCTTCACCAGGAGCTATGCCAGAGAGGGCTGTAATCATCCTCCCTGAATCAAGATCATAGACGTAAAGACTACTGCCCTCATGAGAGCTAGACCATAAGGGACGGGCCACAAATACAAGCACATCCTTTCCGTTTCGCACCCTGCAGTCTATGTGAAGATCAGAGGGAATAGTCCCGTTTACCAAAACCTCGCGGGCTTTTCCTATTGGATCTTCAGGATCTCCTATTGGATAGGCCCTTAGGATCTCTCCAGAATCGAGTACATCTGGTTCATGAACTGTTACAAGCCAATCCTTGAAGATAGCGATCTTAGTTGGAGGAGTAGGAATGATTGCAGTGTCCACTTTTTCGAGCCGCCCATCTCCTGAAACTCTTACAGCCTCTATGATAGCTCCTTCATCTATAATGGATTTTGGGGTGGCATCCATTATCCATGGTTCCGAGTATAACCTCCCTCCTGCGACCACGAAAATGAGGTTATCACGTCTCCTAGACTCCCTGAATCCACGGTCCAATGTGAGGCTATCCACGACCTCAATGCCTCTTTCCCAGAGTTTCATGGTCAATATAGTGGTATTGGTGTCCCCTCCAGACAGGACAACGTAATAGCCATTTAGTTCATACACCTCCCTAATCTCCCCTGGAATTGAAATAGAGCCCTTTATTACAGGGGCCTCAGGAGAAGCAAGAGAGATGACCTCAAAGAGCCCTGCTGCAGTATTGGCATAGAGAAGCATGTTACCAGATAGCCTATAGATGTCCGGCTTCTCTGTCACAGGTACCTCTTTTTCACTATTGGTAGAATTCGGTTTTTCTTCTGTTCCAATGGGGGAAGCCTCTTGAGACACACTGGGCACAAGCATCTCATCTAAGGAGTCCAGTCCAACATAAGGGGCATCTGTTGCAAAAAGCCACTGCCCCTTTAGTCTCTCGAGGGCGGCTTCAAAATTCATGGGATAAAGAGATATCTCAATATCGCTACTCTTTCCTTGAAGTGGAACAAGTGCCGCTCCAAGAAAACACCTATGTCCCTGTGGGCACTCTGGAGTTTTATCTGCAATCTTTAGGTGTTTAACAACAACGGCGTCAAAGGCTTTTTCGCTAATTGGAAAAAGCCCATTCCGCCACTTACCAGCTACGTATGATATGTATTCAGGCTCCCCCAGGCCTTCATCTGCATCCATATCCCAGAAGACGAGGTATCCCACCACATCCTTGACCTCACGGCTGTTATCCACAAAAACAGCCCTATCCTTCTGAGAAAAATCCACCCGTAGTGCACCGTATACACTGGATGCCCCAACTAAAAGGAAAAAAATGACTATTGTCAGCCAATTTATTCTCATATTCCCACCTCCTCAAAGGCCATGCCCCTTTCTCTCTATTCCTTACTCATTAGAAAGGGAGAGCTTGTTAGAGAGCTACAGGGCGTAAATACATTTAAACCATCCTGCGTTCCTCTAAGGAACATATATATTCAGAGAAAAAATTATCCATAATGAAGAACGCAATTGCTTCAATTAGGTGAAAAGCAAAAAAATAGAAAAGAAAAAGTTGACATAACATGGCAAAAGAAAGTATATTCAAAAAAACTCCAAAAAGGAAGGGGGGATACCCTTGGCTATCGTTGTGGAAGTCCAGGATGACAACCTGGAAAAGGCTCTTAAGGCCCTCAAGAAAAAAATGCAACTTGATGGCCTTCAAAAGGAGCTGAAGATGAGGCGCTTCTATGAAAAGCCCAGCGTAAAACGCCGCAGAAAGATGCAAGAGGCCGAAAGAAGGCGCCGCAAAGCAAAGAGAAGAAGAGGCTAAATAATTGGGGGCTCATGCCCCCATTATTATTTTTTTAAAAAGACTACTCGTTCTATCCCTGATAGATCCTTTCTAATTTCAATATTGCTGAATAAAGATTCTGCTGATTCCAAATACCTTATAATATCTTCATGCTGATCATAGCCAATCTCCATGATTAGGGCCCCTCTATCTTTCAGTAACAATGAGGCTCCTTCTAAAGTCTTTTTAATGTAATATAGCCCGTCATGGCCACCCAAAAGCGCCAGCTGTGGTTCATAGTCTCTTACATCTTTAGCAAGCAATTCAAAGTCACTTTCAGATATGTAAGGAGGATTTGATACGATGAGGTCAAATGACCGTGGTTTAAATGCAGTCAGCCAATTTGTCCTTATAAAGTGTATAGCCTTTTGAGCACCATGAAATTTTGCATTGGTTTGGGCGATCTTTAAGGCCTCTTCCGAGATGTCCGATGCATATATCCTGGCCCTCTCTATCCCAATCCCAGAAAGTTCTAAAAAGAGGGTGATGGCAATACATCCGCTACCTGTACCGAGATCAAGGATGGCAGGGGCTAGAGCCTGTGTTTTCTCAATAAATTGAAGGGATACCTCTATTAATAACTCGGTCTCTGGCCGAGGAATGAGGCACCCAGGTCCAACCTTGAAGGACCTGGACCAAAACTCCTTCTCACCAATTAGGTATGCGATTGGTTCCCCGCTAGCTCTCCTTTTGAGGAGTTGAAAATACTCATCTCTCAATCGCGGATCACTTAAAGAAGGATCTATGTTTTTTATATAAAGGTCATAACGATTCAGCCCAAGGACGTGGGAGAACAGCAGTTCCGCATCAAGACGAGGACTCTCTATCCCAGATTTCTTTAAAATTTCTATACCCTGTGAAATTAAGGAATTAAGGCTGTTCAGCAATCTCGCACCTGAGACCTCTCCATAAGGATTAGTAGTGAGTGTTTTTTCCTGCCCTGACTATTGTAACTATACAAATGGACTACGAGTCCTCAGAGCCCTCCTTTAGGGCCTCTGCTTGAAAATGAGTGATCAATGGCTCGATTACTGGGTCCAGTTCTCCATCGAGCACTTGATCCAATTGATAGAGGGTTAAACCGATTCTGTGGTCCGTCACCCTCCCCTGGGGGAAGTTATAGGTCCTAATCCTCTGACTTCTGTCTCCTGTACCCACCTGACTTCGCCTCTGTTCTGATATCTTGGCCTGCTGCTCCCTTTGCCTCAATTCAAGGAGCCTGGCGTACAGGACCTTCATGGCCTTTGCCTTATTCTTGTGCTGGCTTCTCTCGTCCTGACATTGGACTACAAGGCCAGTTGGCAGGTGTGTAATCCTAACCGCAGATTCGGTCTTATTGACGTGCTGGCCTCCTGCACCTGAAGCCCTGTACACGTCAATCCTCAGTTCTGACGGATCGATTTCCACATCTACCTCATCGGCCTCTGGAAGCACTGCAACAGTACAGGCTGAGGTATGAATTCGTCCTTGGGTCTCTGTCTCAGGAACCCTTTGGACCCTGTGAGTGCCACTTTCATATTTTAAACGACTATAAACACCCTTTCCTGAGATAAGGGCAATTATTTCCTTAAATCCGCCAATACCTGTGGGATGAGAGCTAAGCACCTCGATCTTCCAGCGATTTCTCTCTGCAAAACGCGAATACATCCTGAATAGATCCGCTGCAAAAAGCGCGGCCTCATCTCCTCCGGTACCTGCCCTTATCTCAAGTAGGACGTTTTTCTCGTCATTTGGATCCTTGGGGATCAACAGGATTTTCAGCTTACCTGTGAGCTCTTCTTCTTTTTTTTGGAGATCCTGGATCTCAGCCTTGGCCAATGCCGAGATCTCAGGATCAGCATCATGCAAAAGCGCCTTGTTTTCCTCTATTTCGCTCTGGACCTTCTTTAACTCTCGATAGGTCTCAACTATAGGTGCAAGCTCTGCATGTTCCTTGGCTATTGCCTGATAGTGCTTTTGATCTTTCAGGCACTCAGGGTCCCCAAGCTCCTTTTCAAGGGCCAGAAACTTATCTTCTATTTCATCAAGACGTTTAAGCATTTACTCCTTATTTGCGTTGGGATCCCAACCGTATTTCTTAACAAATTTTTCCACTCGACCTTCTGTGTCAACGAGCTTTTGCTTTCCAGTGAAAAATGGGTGACAGGCAGAACAAATTTCCACCTTTATCTCTTCTTTTGTGCTACCAACTTCAAACTCGTTTCCACAGGCACACCGGGCCTTGGCCTTATAGTACTTTGGATGAATATTGTCTTTCATAAAGAATACAACCTCCTTAACTAACGATTCATACTTGCAAGGAACTCGGCATTGTTTTCTGTCCCTTGCATCTTGTCAAGAAGAAACTCCATACTGTCTATTGGATTTAATGGAGACAAGAGTTTTCTAAGAATCCACACCCTATTCAATACCTCTTTTGGTAACAACAGTTCTTCTTTTCTAGTACCAGATTTATTTATGTCAATAGATGGGAATATACGTTTTTCTGTGAGCTTCCTATCGAGGTGAATCTCCATGTTGCCTGTTCCCTTGAACTCTTCAAATATCACCTCGTCCATCCTACTTCCTGTATCAATCAAGGCAGTTGCAATAATTGTAAGACTTCCGCCCTCTTCTATATTTCTTGCTGCTCCAAAGAAGCGCTTTGGTCTGTGGAGAGCGTTTGAATCAACACCACCAGACAGTATCTTTCCACTAGGTGGTACAACAGTATTATAGGCACGGGCAAGGCGGGTAATACTATCCAACAGTATTACTACGTCTCTTTTGTGCTCCACAAGTCGCTTGGCCTTTTCAATCACCATCTCCGCCACCTGTACATGTCTTTGGGCAGGTTCATCAAAGGTGGAGCTCACTACCTCAGCGTCAACATTCCGCTCCATATCTGTAACCTCTTCAGGACGCTCATCTATCAGGAGCACAATTAGAAAGATCTCTGGGTGATTACGCGTAATGCTATTTGCAATATTTTGAAGGAGCATGGTCTTTCCTGTCCTGGGAGGTGCCACAATAAGCCCCCTCTGTCCCTTTCCAACAGGGGTCAAAAGATCCATAATCCTTGCTGAATAGTTATCTGGATCCGTCTCCAGGCGGATCTGCTCCATTGGGTAGAGCGGAGTCAGGTTATCAAAATAAATCTTCTTTTGACTCTTATCAGGCGGTTCAAAATTTAAGCTCTCCACTTTAAGGAGGGCAAAGTAACGCTCAGAATCTTTAGGTGGACGAATTTGACCTGATACTGTATCTCCGGTCCTCAAATTGAAACGCCTTATTTGAGATGGAGATACATAGATATCATCAGGGCCAGGCAAATAATTGTAATATGGGCTCCT